>JAPLDO010000097.1 GCA_026391715.1 Bacteroidota bacterium | reverse complement strand
CCCTGAAGACGATAAACTTCCTGAATTTCATTGACAATGTATTCCTGTACTTTCATTGGTCCTTTGATCGCCAGAATATCGCTTGGAGTAAGCGCTCCGTCGGATAACGCAGTTCCTGCGCGGACATAGTCATTTTCCTGTGCAAGTATCTGTTTCGACGTCGGAACCAGATACCTTTTCTCTTCACCGGTTTTGGAAGTAATTATTACCTCGCGGTTTCCTCTCTTTAATTTTTTCGCGAAAGAAACTACTCCGTCAATTTCAGAAACAATGGCAGGATCCGAAGGGTTACGCGCCTCAAACAGCTCAGTCACACGCGGTAAACCACCTGTGATATCGCCGGCTTTACCAATAGCGCGTGGGATTTTTACAAGCACTTCGCCTGCTTTAATTTTCGCGCCATCTTCAGAATTGATATGCGAGCCAACCGGAATATCATAAGTTTTTATGATTTCGCCAATTCCCGAAAGTATATTGATGGCAGGATTTTTGGCTTTCTGCCGCGATTCAATAACAACCTTTTCGTGATAGCCGGTTTGCTCATCCGATTCAACTCTGAAGGTTACATTTTCTATAATGCTCTCAAAGCTGACCGTTCCTGGCACTTCCGACATGATAACCGCGTTGTACGGATCCCAGTCACTGATAAGTTGTCCCTTTTTAACAAGGTCGCCATTACCGAAAAAAAGTCGCGCTCCATAAGGTATATGCGCAGAAGTGAGCGCAATATGTGTATTTTGATCGGCAATCCTCATTTCGGCTGATCTGCCGATAACAATTTCGTATTTTTCTTCGGCGTCTGTGGTAAATTCAACCGAACGCAGTTCATCAATTTCGAGAATACCATCGTATTTTGCTTCGATGCGGGAGGCGCTGGCAATGTTGACGCCGGCAACGCCGCCAACGTGGAATGTACGGAGAGTAAGCTGAGTTCCGGGTTCGCCGATACTCTGCGCCGCAATAACTCCAACAGCCTCGCCTCTCTGAACCATGCCGCCTGTTGCGAGGTTTCTACCGTAACATTTGGCGCAAACGCCTTTTTTCGATTCACAAGTCAAAACCGAACGGATTTCAACACCTTCAAGCGGAGAGGCTTCGATCAAATGCCCAATTTCTTCAGTAATTTCATGACCTGCGGAAACAAGCAATTCACCGGTTTGAGGATGATGAACATCATGCAGTGAAACTCGCCCAAGAATTCTGTCATAGAGCGATTCTACAACTTCTTCCGCTTTCTTTAAAGCTGTGTTTGTTAAACCGCGAAGAGTGCCACAGTCTTCTTCAGAGATAATAACATCCTGAGAAACGTCAACCAGACGACGGGTAAGATACCCAGCGTCGGCAGTCTTCAATGCGGTATCGGCAAGACCCTTGCGGGCGCCGTGAGTAGAGATAAAATACTCGAGAACCGAAAGACCTTCTTTAAAGTTAGAAAGAATCGGGTTCTCAATAATTTCTCCTCCGCCAGCGCCTGATTTTTGCGGTTTTGCCATCAAACCACGCATACCAGATAACTGCCTGATCTGTTCCTTCGAACCGCGTGCGCCCGAATCGAGCATCATATAAACAGGGTTGAACCCTTGTTTGTCTTTTGTGATCTGATTCATCAACGAAACTGTCAATTGCGAGTTCGCATGTGTCCAGATGTCAATAATCTGATTGTAACGCTCATTGTTAGTGATAAAACCCATGTTGTAGCTATTCACAACCTCATCAACTTCAGCGCGAGCGTCGGCAATCAATGATTCCTTGATTTCGGGGACAATTACATCATCGAGATTAAATGACAAACCACCCTGAAAAGCCATTTTGAATCCCAAATCCTTAATATCATCAAGGAATTTGGCTGTTTTGGCAGTCCCGGTTTTCTTCAGAATCTGCCCGATAATATCGCGTAAGGATTTCTTGGTAAGCAACTGGTTGATATATCCATATTCCTCAGGAACAACCTGATTGAACAAAATGCGTCCAACAGTAGTTTCAAAGATTCTTTTTACCTGTACATTCCCTTCGTCGAAGGTCATTCTAACGTTAATTATTGCATGAAGATCAGCGCAACCCTCATTATAAGCAATGATTACTTCTTCGGGAGAATAGAACGTCATTCCTTCTCCTTTAACAGTTATTGCCTCGTCCGATTTCCTTGCCTTTGTCATGTAGTACAATCCCAGAACCATGTCCTGTGAAGGTACGGTAACCGGAGCGCCATTGGCAGGGTTAAGAATATTGTGGGAAGCAAGCATTAACAACTGCGCTTCAAGAATTGCAGCGTTTCCCAGCGGTACATGCACTGCCATCTGGTCGCCGTCAAAGTCGGCATTAAACGCAGTACAAACCAACGGATGCAACTGGATTGCTTTCCCTTCAATAAGTTTTGGTTGAAATGCCTGAATACCAAGTCTGTGCAGTGTTGGCGCACGGTTTAGCATTACAGGATGACCTTTCAGAATATTTTCAAGTATATCCCAAACTACCGGATCCTTACGATCAACAATTTTTTTCGCAGATTTCACGGTTTTTACAATGCCCCGTTCAAGCATTTTCCTGATAATAAATGGCTTGTATAACTCCGAAGCCATCTCTTTTGGCAATCCGCACTCGTTCAGTTTCATTTCGGGACCAACCACAATTACCGAACGACCTGAATAGTCAACACGCTTTCCAAGAAGATTCTGACGGAAGCGTCCCTGTTTGCCTTTTAAACTATCCGACAATGATTTCAAGGCGCGGTTTGATTCGGTTTTCACAGCGCTTGCCTTGCGTGAGTTATCGAACAATGAATCAACCGCCTCCTGAAGCATCCGTTTTTCGTTACGCAAAATCACATCGGGGGCTTTGATTTCAATAAGCCTTTTGAGGCGGTTATTGCGAATAATAACCCTGCGATACAGATCGTTAAGGTCGGATGTGGCAAACCGTCCGCCGTCAAGTGGGACCAACGGTCTTAATTCAGGCGGGATAACCGGGACAACCTTAACAATCATCCATTCCGGGCGATTTTCCAGTCGTTTATGACCATCGCGAAACGATTCGAAAACCTGAAGACGTTTCAGCGCCTCTGCTTTACGTTGCTGAGAAGTCTCAGTGTTAGCTTTATATCTAAGGTCATAAGATTCTTTGTCGAGGTCAATACGTGAAAGTAACTCACAAAGAGCCTCAGCGCCCATTTTAGCAACGAATTTGTTTGGATCGTGATCATCAAGATGTTGGTTATCAGCAGGAAGTTTTTCAATAATGTCAAAATACTCCTCTTCTGAAAGGAAATCAAGATAATTAATACCCTCAGCCAGTTTTATTCCTGGATTGATGACAACATATTTTTCGTAATAAATGATTGCCTCAAGTTTTTTGGTTGGAAGTCCGAGTAGTGAACCGATTTTATTTGGAAGAGAGCGGAAAAACCAGATATGAGCGACCGGAACAACCAATTGAATGTGTCCCACTCTCTCGCGTCTGACCTTTTTCTCAGTCACTTCCACGCCACACCTGTCGCAAACGATTCCTTTGTACCTGATACGTTTATACTTCCCGCAATGGCATTCCCAATCCTTAACAGGTCCAAATATGCGTTCACAAAACAGTCCATCACGTTCAGGCTTATAAGTCCTGTAGTTGATTGTTTCGGGCTTTAAAACTTCGCCACTCGACATTTCGAGGATTTTTTCCGGTGAAGCAAGGCTTATGGTAATCCTTGAAAAGCTGCTGTTTACCTGACCCTCTTTTCTGTAAGCCATAGATTTATATATATATCATTTGAAAACCAAAAACAGAAAATTCAAAAAAATCGCTAAATGGAAATCTCACAGATATTAATCGAATGTAAGATTGAGCCCCAGTCCGCGTAATTCATGTACAAGTACATTGAAGGATTCAGGAATTCCGGGTGTTGGCATAATATCACCCTTCACAATAGACTCATAAGCCTTGGCACGACCGATGACATCGTCGGATTTAACAGTTTGAATTTCCAGTAGAATATTAGCAGCGCCGAATGCTTCGAGCGCCCAGACTTCCATTTCCCCAAAACGCTGACCCCCGAATTGTGCCTTTCCGCCCAGTGGTTGCTGAGTAATCAGCGAATATGGACCAATTGAACGGGCGTGCATTTTGTCATCAACCATGTGATGCAATTTCATCATATAGATAAAACCTACGGTAGTTGGCTGGTCAAAGCGTTGTCCTGAAAGGCCGTCGTGTAGATAAACCTTTCCATTGCGCGGTAATCCGGCTTTATCAAGATAACCGTTGATTTGATCAATGGTAGCGCCATCAAAAATAGGAGTGTTAAACCTTACATTCAATTTATGACCAGCCCATCCGAGAATAGTTTCGTAAATCTGTCCAAGATTCATACGTGAAGGCACACCGAGCGGGTTTAATACAACATCAACCGGAGTTCCATCAGCAAGGAATGGCATATCCTCCTCACGCTGAATGCGGGCAACAATACCTTTGTTACCATGGCGTCCAGCCATTTTATCGCCTACCTTTAGTTTACGTTTCTTGGCAATGTATACCTTAGCCATCTGAACAATTCCGGCAGGAAGATCATCGCCAACAGTGGCAACATATTTCTTGCGGTTGTAAACGCCCATGATCTCCTTTAACTTGATTATATAGTTGTTAATCAATATTTTGATCAGATCGTTTTTATCCTTATCCGCAGTCCATTTGTTTGGATTGACATTAAGATAGTCAATGTCGAAAAGCGCTTTGGTTTGGAATTTTGCCCCTTTGGTAATCAATTCCTGCTTAAAGTTGTTGAATACTCCCTGAGAAACTTTACCAATTAAAAGAACGTTAAGTTTATCAACCAGTTTTCCTTTGAGTTTGTCAACCTCTTTATTGTAATCTTCATCCATTTTCTTCATATCATCTTTTTCACGGGCTTTGGCTTTCCGGTCTTTGATGATCCTTGAAAACAATTTTTTATCAATAACCACGCCTTTCATCGAGGGAGGCGCTTTTAACGAAGCGTCTTTAACATCGCCGGCTTTATCTCCAAAGATGGCTCGTAGCAGTTTCTCTTCCGGAGTAGGATCGCTTTCCCCTTTGGGTGTGATTTTACCGATGAGGATATCTCCTTCGCTAACTTCTGCGCCAATGCGGATAAGACCATTTTCATCAAGATCCTTAGTGGCTTCGGCGCTGACATTAGGAATATCGCTTGTTAACTCCTCGACGCCACGTTTTGTATCGCGAACTTCAAGGGTAAATTCTTCTATATGAATAGAGGTAAATATATCTTCCTTTAAAACTTTCTCTGAAATAACAATTGCGTCTTCAAAATTGTACCCTTTCCACGGCATGAAGGCAACCATCAGGTTACGTCCAAGCGCGAGAGAACCATCTTTTGTAGCATAACCCTCACAAAGTACCTGACCTTTTGCTACCTGATCGCCCTTGCGTACAATAGGACGGAGGTTAACGCAGGTATTCTGGTTTGTTCTTGCAAATTTAGTCAGAAAATAACGCTTGGTATCATCATCGAAACCAACAAGGCGATCGTTTTCATCGCGGTTGTATCTGATAACAATCTCATTTGCATCAACATAATCCACAATGCCGTCGCCTTCGGCATTGATCAGGACACGGGAGTCGCGTGCAACCATATCTTCAATACCGGTTCCAACAAGAGCTGCTTCAGGATTTAACAGCGGAACTGCCTGACGCATCATGTTCGATCCCATCAATGCACGGTTCGCGTCATCATGCTCAAGGAAAGGAATCAAAGATGAAGCGATTGAAGCAATCTGATTAGGCGCAATATCTATCATATCAACTTTAGTCCTATCAACAATAGGGTAATCAGCAAGATATCTGACTTTCACCTTTTCCTCAAGAAAATTACCGGAATCATCCATCGGTGTGGTTGCCTGTCCGATAATTTTGTGTTCTTCCTCTTCTGCGGTCAAATACGTTGGAGGTTCTTCGATAGTTACGCGTCCTTCAACCACCTTCAGATACGGGGTTTCAATGAAACCGAGTTTATCAATTTTGGCATAAACACAAAGCGAAGAGATGAGACCGATATTGGGACCTTCAGGTGTTTCAATTGTACAGAGCCGGCCGTAGTGAGTATAATGAACGTCGCGGACTTCGAATCCGGCGCGCTCACGTGACAGACCGCCTGGTCCAAGAGCTGAGATTCTACGTTTATGAGTCAGTTCCGATAATGGATTGGTCTGATCCATAAACTGCGACAACTGGTTGGTGCCAAAAAAGGTATTTATTACCGAAGAAAGTGTTTTTGCATTTATCAGGTCGGTAGGAGTAAAAACCTCATTATCACGAACATTCATTCGCTCGCGAATTGTGCGCGCCATTCTCGAAAGTCCCACTCCGAACTGATTATATAATTGTTCCCCCACAGTTCGGACGCGGCGGTTACTAAGGTGATCAATGTCGTCAACTTCGGCTTTTGCATTAACTAATTCAATGAGGTATTTGATAATTGAGATAATATCCTCCTTGGTAAGCACTTTAACTTCAGGGGGAATACTCAAATTCAGTTTCCGATTGATTCTGTAACGCCCAACATCGCCAAGATCGTAACGTTTATCAGAGAAAAAAAGTTTCTCAATAATCCCTCTTGCAGTCTCTTCATCTGGTGGTTCTGCATTTCGCAACTGGCGATAGATAAACTCCACAGCTTCTTTTTCAGAGTTTGCAGGGTCTTTCTGAAGTGTATTGAAAATAATTGAATAATCGGTGGCAAGCGCTTCTTCGCGATGAACCAGGATTGCTTTGATTCCTGCGTCAAGTATCTGGTCAATATGGTCATTTTCGAGAACGGTTTCACGCTCGATTATAACCTCAGTACGTTCAATAGAAACAACTTCACCGGTATCCTCATCAACAAAATCTTCTATCCAGGCTCTGACAACCCTTGCTGCCAGTTTAGCGCCAACAATCCGTTTTAAGGCAGCGCGGTTTACTTTAATCTCCTGAGCCAAACCAAAAATTTCAAGAATATCTTTATCGGTTTCAAAGCCGATGGCACGTAGCAGAGTAGTTACCGGCAATTTCTTCTTCCGGTCTATATAGGCGTACATGACATTATTGATGTCGGTTGTGAACTCGATCCAAGAGCCTTTAAAAGGAATGATTCTTGCCGAATACAACTGCGAACCATTTGCATGATAGCTTGTACTAAAGAAAACGCCAGGTGAACGATGCAACTGTGAAACAACTACCCTTTCAGCGCCATTTACCACAAAAGTACCGCGCGGAGTCATATAAGGTATCATTCCAAGGTAAACATCCTGGATAATCGTTTCAAAGTCCTCATGTTCAGGATCGGTGCAATAGAGCTTCAATTTGGCTTTTAAAGGTACACTGTAAGTTAATCCCCTTTCAATACATTCATCTATTGAATATCTTGGAGGGTCAATAAAATAATCAAGAAACTCAAGTACAAAGTTGTTGCGTGCATCGGATATTGGAAAATTCTCTGCAAAAACCTTGTATAGCCCTTCATTGACCCTGTTTTCAGGATTGGTTTCCAATTGGAAAAAATCCTGGAAGGATTTTACCTGAATGTCCAGAAAATCGGGATACTCAGCCTGGATCTTTGAAGATCCGAAGCGAATTTTTTCGGTTTTAATTGAAGCCAAGGTCGGAAATTTTTTTATCCCGTAGAGCGGGACGGTTTGAAATTTAATTTTATAAAATAAATCATAGGTCTCTTCATGTCAGAAGAGATCTATGATTAATTAAGATATAAGATTGTATTTCTTATTTAATTTCAACCTCAGCGCCAGCTTCTTTTAATTGAACCATTAAAGCGTTAGCTTCGTCTTTCGAAACGCCTTCTTTGATTGCTTTTGGCGCTGCATCAACCAGTTCTTTTGCTTCTTTCAAGCCGAGGCTGGTTAATTCCTTAACTAATTTAACAACAGCCAACTTTGCCTGACCTGCTGATTTGAGAATTACATCAAAAGTACTCTTTTCTTCGGCTTCAGGAGCGGCTACAGCTACCGGACCTGCTGAAACTGCAACTGCTGCCGCGGCGGGTTCAATACCATATTCATCCTTTAGGATTTTCGCTAATTCGTTAACTTCTTTTACTGTTAAATTCACTAACTGTTCTGCAAAAGCTTTTAAATCTGCCATTTTTGTTATTATTTGTGTTCCGGGAGTCGGGAACGGTTATTACTAATTTTTCTGTTCTTGAATTACTCAGGTTTTTCTGATAAGGTCTTAACTATTCCAGAAAGTATGTTTCCGCCGGATTGTAAAGCAGACATCACATTTCTAACAGGAGATTGCAATAAACCAATCAGGTCGCCAATCAATTCCATTCTGGTTTTAATGTTTATTAATGCATCCAACTGATCATCGCCCAGATAGATGCACTCTTCGACATAAGCCCCCTTAAGGATGGGTTTAGGAGCTGTTCTTCTGAATTCTTTGATAAGTTTTGCAGGATCGTTGGGAACCTCTGAAAACATAATTGAGGTAGGTCCAATTAGCACAGGGTACAACTCGTTCAGATTTTTGCCCGAGCGTTCGAGCGCTTTCTGTAACAATGAATTTTTAACAACCCTAAGCTGAACGTTCTTTTTAAAGCATGTCCTTCTAAGTCTGCTTGTAGTTGAGGCATTCAGCGCCGATGTATCTGTCAGATAAAAGGATCCTGCTCCTTTCAATTGTTCTGCCAGTGATTCAATAAGTTGAGTTTTCTCTTCTTTTTTCATGATTGTATTCTCTCAGATTACAGGTAATTAAGCGCCAACCGATTTAGGGTCAACCGGAACACTCGGACTCATGGTACTTGAAAGATAGATGCTTTTCACATAAGTACCTTTTGCCGATGAGGGTTTCAGTTTTAGAATAGTTGTGATTAGTTCACGGGCATTATCCACAATTTTATCACGATCAAATGAAACCTTCGCAACTCCTGCGTGAATAATACCGTATTTATCAACCTTAAAATCAATCTTTCCGGCTTTAACTTCTTTAACGGCTTTTCCAACATCCATGGTAACAGTCCCCGTTTTAGGGTTGGGCATCAATCCGCGTGGTCCGAGGATTTTTCCTAGTGAGCCAACCTTTGCCATAACACTGGGCATGGTAATAATTACATCAACATCTGTCCAACCGCCCTTGATTTTTTCGATATAATCCTCAAGTCCTACGAAATCAGCGCCTGCCTGAATTGCTTCATCCTCCTTGTCGGTAGAACAAAGAACCAGAACTCTGACGGTTTTTCCGGTACCGTGAGGAAGCGTCACAATACCACGAACCATCTGGTTAGCTTTGCGGGGGTCAACCCCCAGTCGAACATCAATGTCAACGGATGCGTCAAACTTTGAACTGCTGATCTCTTTGACCAGTGAAGCAGCATCCGCCAACGAATAAACGGTCGTCTTGTCAATCTTTGCCAAGGCAACCTTCCTCTTTTTTGTCAGCTTTATCATTGTTATTAATTTAATGTTGTTAATGAGGTACTTTGAACAACTTTCTTTCTACTTTTTAAAAGGGGCAGCGCCTGTGACGGTTATACCCATACTTCGCGCTGTTCCTGCAACCATTTTTGTCGCCGATTCAATTGTGAAAGCGTTTAAGTCGGGCATCTTATCCTCTGCAATTTTTTGCACCTGTTCCCATGAAACTGAAGCAACTTTGTTCCGGTTAGGTTCCGCCGAACCTTTCTGAAGTTTGGAAACTTCCATCAATTGCACTGCAACCGGCGGAGTTTTAACAACAAAGTCGAAAGATTTATCTTTATAAACTGTAATGATTACAGGTGTAATTTTACCGGCTTTGTCCTGGGTTCGAGCGTTGAATTGCTTACAAAATTCCATGATATTCACGCCCTTAGCGCCCAAAGCAGGGCCAATAGGAGGTGAAGGATTTGCAGCAGCGCCTTTAATCTGTAATTTAATAATTCCACTAACTTCTTTTGCCATATTACTATTCTTTTTGAACTTGCATGAAACTTAAC
>JAPLDO010000188.1 GCA_026391715.1 Bacteroidota bacterium | reverse complement strand
CGCTCAGCAGGAACATATCTTCAATAAAGCGACGGTCATCGTGTGAAACAGGAGCGGTATGTGCCGATTGGAATGACTCAAGATGCGCTTTTAATTTATGTAGGACGTCAAGCCCATGTTTTGCATCTTTATCACCCAATTTGGTCATTTTCTCCATCTTGCCAATCTTTTTCTCAACCGATTCAAGGTCTTTTATTTGTAATTCGAGATCCACTATTTCACGGTCGCGAACGGCATTTACCGACCCTTCAATGTGTGGCATCATTGGGTCGTCAAAACAACGGATAACATGAATAAGCGCATCTACATTCCTGATGTCGGCAAGGAATTTATTTCCTTCAGTGTGGCTGCCTCCTTTTGAAAGTCCGGGAATATCAACCATTTCCATAGTTGTCTGGATAACCTTCGCCGATTTGATGATTTTATCAATAGCCTGAAGGCGCGCGTCGGGAACATTCATAACGCCGAGGTTCGATTTACCGCCTGCAAAGGCAGCTTTGTGTAATTCAGCGCGGTTGTTTGAGATACAATTGAACAACGTCGTTTTTCCCGACCCGGAAAGTCCGATTATTCCACATTTTAGAGGCATAGCGATGAAATTTTAGTCTGCGAAGGTAGGAAATAAATTATTACCCCACCCTGTCTGAACGCCGCATTCCCGTCAGGGCGCCATTACTCTTACGGAACTTGAATTTAGTCTGTCTGTAGGTCCGGGAGCGGCAGGATTGAAAATATTTTCCAGGTAGGTATTATAGGAATCTAATTCCGGATAATTTATAATTTCGAATTGATACAACGTAAGGGAATCGAGCGCAAGCTTAGGAAACATGCTTTTCATGGCAGGCGGCAAAACTGGCAGCGAAATAGTTGTTAATGTATCCGGGCCAAATACCGTCCATTCGAAAGCGAGATTTTCTGTGTCATGAAAATACCACTTTGCCGAAGTAACTGTGAAATCGCCAACAGAGTTGAAATCGGTTTTATTGCCTTGAATATTGATATTGCTGATAGCGGCATTCAATTTAACAAAGGAATCAGGGATAGCGCCATTCTGGATGTTTGTGTAAGTTAAAGGAGATGTCCATGATTCAATCAGTTCGATATTGGTTTGGAACCGGGAAAAAGTTGCAGGCGGAACGCTTACGGTGACAGTATCCGTCTTGTCGCCATTTCCGATCAGTTCATCAGTGGTAATGGGGAGGCTGAGGTAGTTGGTATCGCGGTATCCGTAAATCTTTACGTGGAAATCCTGCATCGCCACAGGAAATGTTATCGTATGTGGTTCGGCAGTTTTCATATCAGAAAGATCTACATTGTAGGTTTCTCCGGGCAATATTCCGTTTGTCCATTTGTATAATGAACCTTTTTGCGCGGTTAATTTGATATAAAGATCATCCGGCAATTGATATATGGGATGTTTGTTGCCCGTAGTGGCGAAAGTCAGGTTTGAATAACCGGAGTTGGAATAGAGTATCGGTCCGATGTGATTCGGGATATTCTGTAGATTAATTATTGCCTCTCCGGCTGAAACCAGCCGCCGCCCCTGCAATGTCCATTCTGAAGGGGTAACATTCTGATAAGTATTTATGGTTACAAGAAAGTTGTGCATGTCGGGTTCCCATTTGACAATAGTGATCTGAAAAGGCGGTGTAGCGGTTTTTTCCGAATAGAGTAAAACGCTTGTATTCCCGGCAACCATCGTATCTGCCAGCGGATTTCCATGAGCGTCGGAAACAAAAACAATGGCTTTGAGTTTCGGATTTATATAATCATCCTTGAAGTTTACAGTCATCAGCCATTGTTTTCCCGGTTCAGTTGAATTATCCTTTTTTTTACACGAACAAACAACCGTTCCACAAACAGCTATATAAAACAGCATCAGGAATATTTTGTAACGCGATTGTGCCATAGAGAACCCATTGAATGAAATAACGGTGCAAAGATAGAAATCGCAATAGAAATAGTGAAAAAGGCAGTGTGAAAAAATTCGATACCTTTACGGTTTGAGTATTGCGACTATTGATTGTTACATGTCAAAAATAAGAATCATAATGAAGAAGGATTTTAAAATAATCGGATTTGACGCCGATGATACGCTTTGGGTAAATGAACCGTATTATCAGGAAACTGAAAAGATGTTTTGTGAATTACTTTCGGATTATATAGCCGCCGAAGCAATATCGCAGGAATTGTTCAAAACCGAAGTTCAAAATCTTGGCTTGTATGGATATGGCGCTAAAGGATTCATGCTTTCAATGATTGAAACCGCTCTTAAAATCAGCGACGGTAAGGTTTCGCATGATATTATTGACAAAATCCTCAGATTAGGCAAAGACCTTTTGAATAAACCGGTTGTGTTAATTGAAGGCGTTCAGGAAATTTTAGACAAATTGCATCGCAAAGGATTAAAATTAATTGTGGCAACCAAAGGCGATTTGCTTGACCAGGAGAGAAAACTTGCCAAATC
>JAPLDO010000053.1 GCA_026391715.1 Bacteroidota bacterium | reverse complement strand
CGCTACCGGCAATTATTCGCTCACTGCCGGGGCTGCTTATGGACCCACCAATTTTACCTGGAGTTATACGGCAAATCCCCCCGAATCACTCTACTCTGAAAACATTTCCGGGGCGCAACGGCAACCGAATGGCAATACAATCATCTGCGAGGGCGGGCATGGCGATTTTACCGAAGTTACCGCCGCCGGTGAAATTGTTTGGAAATACATCTGCCCTGTTGACGCCAACGGACCCATGACACAAGGGAACACAATACCTGTTAACCCTGTCAGACCTGATGAAACAATGAATTCAGTTTTCAGGGTTTACAGATATCCGCCCGATTATGCCGCTTTTGTGGGAAAGGATTTAACTCCCGGAGATTTCATTGAACTTTATCCCGTTGGAACTACCGATCAAGTTATTAAAACAACCTTGATTCGGAGTTATCCAAATCCGTTTACAACCAGAATTATCCTTAAAAATACCGCCGGAACGGAGAGTTTTGATTTGGCAAATAGTTTGGGACAAACCATCTGGTCGGGGAAACTAATTGAACTCCAGGATTTTTCCAACCTGGCGTCTGGGTTCTATTTTCTGAAAATTAAAACCCAAAATTCAACACAGACGATTAAAATTATAAAGGAATAAGTCGTTGCGAGGGAGAGGCAAGGTTTACCAAGCCTTGAAAAGCGGGGAATTTTAATTTGAGACCAGGAATTTGGACTGGGAGTTTGCAATCAGATTATCACCATTTACTCCGTTTGCAGTTTGGTTATAAACATGAATTTAGTCAAAAGTAGCAGAAAAAGATAGTTTTGACAATTCAGGTGTGCAATCGGATACACATTTAAGAGCCCACTCCGAAAAGTGGTTATAAAAATAAAAATTTGGCTAAAGCCCGGAATGTCAGCAACTTGAATTGCCACGACCTTAAGGTCGTGGCAATTGATAAACAGATAGTTACTGGACTTTAGTCCAAATTGTTTACTTTTCGGAGTATGCTCATTTAATTTATCTGAATTTATATTTTCATCATTAATTTGAGTATTTTTGACAAATATTGTCAAGTAATATGTCAACGAACACTATTGGAGAAAAACTCCGCCAGTTGCGTGAACAACATAAACTTCCCTTGCGAAAAGTGGCTGCCTTGCTTGATATTGATGTAGCTATCTTGAGCAAGATGGAACGGGGGCAACGAAAACTGACCAAAGAGACAGCTCTGAAACTTGCTGAAATTTATAATTACAGCGCCAGCGAACTTATGGTTTTGTATCTCAGCGACAGGATTATGTATGAGATTAAGGATGAAGAAATGGGAGAGGAGGCATTGAAGGCTGCGGAAGATCGTATGCGGTATTTAAAATCTGAGAGATAGGAGCGTATGGTTGAAAAACAGTCGTTATTTAATCGTATGATTTTTTCGCCACTCGACAAAACCAAGATCAACAGCCGTTTATTACATAAAATTCTGATAATTCCGACTTTAGCTTTTGTAATTTTCCTCATTTGGCTTTCGCTTCCCCGCCCATTATTCAACGACCCGCTCACCACAGTTTTGCTCGATCATGACGGCAACCTCCTTGGAGCTAAAATCGCCGCCGACCAGCAATGGCGCTTCCCTGAAAGCGAGGAGATACCGGAGAAGTTCCAAAAGGCGATAATTAATTACG
This sequence comes from Bacteroidota bacterium, assembly GCA_026391715.1. Taxonomy (GTDB): domain Bacteria; phylum Bacteroidota; class Bacteroidia; order Bacteroidales; family FEN-979; genus CAIVAT01. Next base: position 12,336 of record JAPLDO010000053.1, on the reverse strand, counting down.
AGGATCGTTGGTTCAGGTTCCATCCGGGGTTTAATCCGGTGGCTTCATTTCGCGCCGCCCGGCTGAATATTTCAAGGGGAAGGATAGTAAGCGGAGGAAGTACCATCACAATGCAGGTGGTCCGGCTGGCGCGGAAGAACCGGAAGCGGACAATCCCCGAAAAAATTTGGGAGACCATCCTCGCTTACCGCCTTGAACTTACGCACACCAAAGCCGACATCCTTCGGCTTTATGCCTCACACGCCCCTTTCGGCGGTAATGTGGTAGGTCTGGAGGCTGCTTCGTGGCGATATTTTGGCGTTGACGCCAAAAATCTTTCATGGGCAGAAGCTGCTACTCTCGCGGTATTGCCCAACAGTCCCGGTTTGATCTATCCGGGGCGCAACCCGCAGCGCCTGCTGGCAAAACGCAATAGCCTTCTTGAAACCCTTTACCGTCATGGCGTTATTGACGCTGTTGCCTGTGAACTGGCAAAGAGCGAGCGCCTTCCCGGAAAGCCTTATACATTGCCGCAACTTGCGCCGCACCTGCTTGCTCATGCCGTATCTGATGGTCGCCGCGGAGAAAAGATTGTTTCCTCCCTCGATATATCTTTGCAAAGACGCGTTAGCGATATTCTCGGAAACCTCAGCCCCCAGTTGAATGCCAACGGAATCTGGAATGCGGCAGCGCTTGTTATAGAGGTGAATACCGGAAAAACGCTGGCGTATGTGGGCAACCTTCCCCGCACAGATTCGCATGATCGCGGGAATGACGTGGACATCGTCACAGCGCCGCGAAGCACAGGCAGCATTTTGAAACCTTTTCTGTATGCGGCAGCGCTGAACGACGGGCTCCTGCTGCCTAACACACTGGTTGCTGATATTCCCACGCAAATAGGAGGGTTTGCTCCCGAAAATTACAATCTGACCTACGACGGAGCAGTGCCTGCAAGTCGCGCACTCGCCCGCTCGCTGAACATCCCTGCGGTGAAAATGCTGCAAACTTATGGATATGAACAATTCTATTCGCTCCTTAAGAAAGCCGGGCTGACCACGCTTGAAAAACCGGCGGGACACTATGGGTTGGCTCTGATTCTTGGCGGAGCCGAAGCGACATTATGGGATATCGCCGGAGTTTACGCCTCAATGGCGCGGAACCTTAACAACTACAATGCGGGCAAGGCGAATGACCGTTCGGGATTCGATTCGCCGCATTATCTCGCAGACGATAAAAAAATAAAATCAATCAAAACCGGGAAATCAGCGTTGTTTGACGTCGGTTCCACATGGTTAACTTTTGACGCTATGCTGGAGGTGGCGCGTCCCGGCGAAGAATTATTGTGGAGGCAGTTCTCCTCCTCTCACCGCATTGCCTGGAAAACCGGTACGAGTTTTGGCAACCGCGACGCCTGGTCGGTGGGGGTTACTCCCGAATATGTAGTGGCGGTTTGGGTCGGAAACGCATCCGGCGAAGGGAGACCGGGATTAACAGGTATTGGCGTAGCGGCGCCCGCGCTCTTCAACATTTTCAGAGCGCTTCCGGCTACAACGTGGTTCAGGATGCCCGCCGGGGCAATGATGCAGGTGAATGTTTGCCGCTACAGCGGTTATCGCGCATCTTCCATTTGTGAATTTTCCGATTCTGTCTGGATTCCGAAATCAGGGGCGAAAACTGCGCCGTGTCCGTTTCACCAGCTCATTCACCTCGACAAAACCGGGCAGTGGCAGGTTACTTCGGCGTGTGAGTCGCCGGAAAATATGCTGCATGTTCCATGGTTCGTTCTCCCCCCGGTACAGGAGTGGTATTTCAGGAATAAAAACCCCTTTTACAAGGTACTTCCACCGTTCAGGCAGGGATGTGACGCCGGAAATGAAAGGCGCAACATGGAAATCATCTACCCAAAACACAACAGCATACTATACATACCGGTTGACCTCGATGGTAAACCAGGAAGCGCTGTTTTCAGGGCGGCACACCGCGATGTTACATTAACTGTTTACTGGTATCTCGACGACAATTATATCGGCTCTACCAGGCAAATTCACCAGATGGCGCTCTCGCCAGACTGCGGCATTCACAGGCTGACTTTAACAGATCAGAACGGTGAGAGGATTACGATTGTTTTTGAGGTGGTTAGCGAGAAGAAGGAATAATAAGGGGGGCTATTTAACTTTAACCTTCGATCTTATTTCAGCAGTAAATTCCTTTGCCGGTTTAAAGGCTGCTATTGTATGGGCAGGAACAAAAACGGATGTGCCCTTCGAAATATTTCTCCCAACTTTTGCGGCTCTTTTCTTTAGCAGAAATGTGCCAAAGCCTCTGATGTAGATGTTTTCTCCTTTTGCCATGGTCGATTTGATCGTTTCCATAAATGCTTCAACTGTGGCGATAACAGTAGGTTTTTCCAAGTCGGTTTTAGCGACAATTTCGGTTACAATTTCTGCTTTTGTCATATTCAAATGAAGGTTAAAGGTTAAAATGTTGATTTAGACCCGAAAATTAGTAATTTCCATGACATCATAACAAGTAAAGAAGAAATATTTTTTCAGGCGCGGTTAAAATAGAGATAACAATCATGTCATCCCTGCGGGATTCTGTTGCAAACTCAATCTTTTCAATCTGCCAGTAGTTTTTAAGTACACTTTTCCCAAATTTTATCGGCTCCCAGTATATTTCCAGTACCCCAAAATTTGGTTTCCGGGGGTGCAATTTTCTAATATTGTAAAATGGAAACTGAAAAAAATTACCTACTTGAAGGAAGTGGTTACCGAGAACTTCTCGTTGAACTGAAAAAAATGGCAAATCAGAAACTTTTAACCCTGAACCTTGAGCCTACTCTGAAAAGGAAACAATAGCTACTTAGTAGGGTAAACCCTTATGCGGGGACAGGGTTTTACCGAGGGGTTTTCAAAAATTTTACCCTGCATTTTTTTTAGAGTTTACTCTTATGAAAGTGTTGGGAATAGGAGGTTACTTTGTAGGTTGAGTATAATATAATCAAAACTATGAAAATAGCCCTTATTGCCGACAATATTCATTTCCGAGAGGATTTAAAGTTTTTCATTGAAAACAAACTTGTTCATAACGTAATTTCTGAAGCGGCAAATGGAGAAGAGTTTCGTAAATCAGGTAATGGTTATAAAGCCGATGTTGTTCTTATGGATATTACTCTTGATAAAATAGGCGGGTTTGACGTTGCAAAAAAAACGCTCATAAATTTTCCCCAATTAAGAATTATAGCCATAACAATGAATACCGAAGCTGTGGTTATGGCGAAGTTGTTTGATACTGGTTTTAAGGGTTTCATCTTTAAAACAGAAATTTTTAAAACTCTTGAAACAGTGTTACAATCGGTTTATTCTGATGAATTTGTATTTTCCGATAAGTTGCAAATATGGTAACTATTCACCCCATTGACAGTGTTTAATACTTGTAATTATTTGGAAAATAGAAAGATAATAATTACCTTTGAATCAAAATTCCTGCTTAGTATGTTAATATTTTGCGCATAAAATTTACACTTTTCTTACAAATCAGTATAATAAAATAGTTATATGAAAAACAATTTACCATTTGTCCTGAAAAAAGAGACCAAAACTTATTCGGTTTTCGTTTTTTTTACTGTTATGGCAATTTTTATGCTTTGGACCGGTTCCGTAGTAAGGGGGCAGAACTGCTCGGTGAATGCGGGAGTTGACCAGACGATTTGCGCCAATGAAGTATTAACTCTTTATGGCGGTAAATCCGGGTCATTTCCAACTCCGACAGGTACGCTTTGGACTCAGGTGAGCGGGCCTGCCGCAGTGATCGTCTCTCCAACCAGTTTACAAACCACTGTAACGAATTTTGTTGGCAACACAACGCTGATTTTCAGGTTGACAACAAAATGTCTCGATGGTTCGCTGGTTTCGCAGGATGTTTCATATACTATTTTGCCGGTTGGATCTGCTAATGCAGGTCCTGATGCAACATATTGCCCGGGTAGCGGCAGAGGTCCTTTAGCGGCTACTGCGGCAGGTTCCGGTGAAACCGGATTATGGACAGGTTCGGGCAACGGCGTTACCGTTGATACACCGACTGATCCGCACTCAACTTTGACAATATCCGGTACAGCGGCAGGCAATACAACTTTGCGATGGACAATTACCAGTACGCCAGTTCCTCCCCATGCCACTTGTTCAACGTATGATGATGTTGTAATTACGAACCTTGGCGGTATTACGCCTGTAACCGCAGGCGGAGATCAAACCCTATCGCATTGTTATTCTACAACGCAATCGGCAACACTTGCGGGATCTTATGCGGGATTATATACCAGCGGGCAGGGTGGCACCTGGACGGTTGTAAGCGGGCCTAACGTACCAACATTTGCCAATAACCATTCAAACAGCACCACTGTTTCAGGGCTAATCGAGGGTACTTACGTATTTCGGTGGACAGTTATCGGCACATGCGCTTCAGGGCAGGATGAGGTAACTATTATTGTTCCGACTCCTACTGCCAGCGTTACCGGCGCGGGAGTTTCAGGCGCTAACAACGGAAATCAGGTTTTTTGCGATACGCGCACAACAACGGTATTGAACGGAACAGTACCGGTTTATGTCAATGAAACGGTTTTATGGGAACAAACCGGCGGCCCTTCATTGATAGCGGGGTCAATAGTAAGCCCGACAAGTCCTGTAACCGAAATTAAGAACCTTGACGGACATAGTACCTATACTTTTAGATACACAATAACAAATCTTACGATTTTGCCAACGCCTTGTTCAAGCTCTGCGAGTGTATCTGTTTCGTATCTTCTCTCTGCGCCTGCAATAACCATTACAGGACCGGATCCCATTATTTTACCTTGTAATACAACCACAGCATCAATTCCATTTACTACCGACGCCGGTTCAAATGTGACTCAGTTCAGCATTCTCAGCGGTCCTACGGGAACAGGATACACGTACCCAACTGGATGGCTAAATACCGGAAGCAGTCCGCTTTCTGTAGCAGGTTTAACCAAAACCGGCACTTACGTTGTACAACTACGCCGTTACACTACTATAAATGTTGCCTGTGAAACTCAGTATGACCAGGTTTCGATTGTTACATCTTTTGGAGGGGAGCTGGCAAACGCCGGAACTGACCAGATACTTAACTGTAATGTTACAACAACCGACCTTCAGGGAAATGATCCTACGGCAACCGGTTTGGGCGAAGGCACCTGGTCGCAGGTTAGCGGACCCAGCATTATTCTTATTGCCCACCCCAGTCATCATAATCCGACGTTAACAGTTGTAGGTTTAATACCAGGCTCATTATACACTTTCCGGTGGATAATTGCAGGAGGTCCCGGTTGCCCAACAACACAGGATGATGTAACAGTTATTACCGCCACTGCTATTCCGAATGCCGTTAGCGCTGGCATTGACCAAACAGTATGTTACAATACGCCTGTTTACCTAAATGCGGAGGCGCCCGAACATATTTTTGAAATCGGGACCTGGACGGTTTCGCCAAGCGCCGGAGTAACAATTTCCGACATCCATTACCGCAGGGCAATTGTAACAGGATTGCAGCCCTTTACCACATATACTTTTACATGGACAATTAGTAATGGCTGCGGTTCCAATAGTGACTTTATGGTTGTTGATGTAAATGAAATCTATGGGCCAAAAGCATCTATAGCCGGTCCCGATCAATGTCTTGGCACAGGTGTAACAACCATAACGCTTGCCGGCAACGATCCGGCTCCAGGCACAGGACAATGGAATCAGTTAACCGGACCTATATCTGGAACTTTTACCAACAGCGCTCTGTATAATACCACAGTGACCGGATTAACCGATGGTATTTATACATTTGAGTGGGTTATTTCGCGAAATGGTTGCACACCAACGCGGGACACGGTAATGGTCACCATTTCCGAACCGGTAACTCCAGCCAATGCAGGCGCCGATGTTTCTGTTTGCGGAACAACGGCTACTCTGAATGCCGTAGCGCCTACCATAGGAACAGGAGTGTGGACTCAGATTACAGGAAACGGAGGAGATACCATCAAGTCGCCGACCAGCGCTTCAACTCTCATCACAGGTTTGCAAGCAGGCGGGGCGCAGGCAGTCGTTTACACATTCAGATATACCGTTACCAATGGATCGTGTATTTCGACTGACGACGTAAAAGTTTTTGTTTCGGATCCGGGATCAACGGCAAATATTGTTGAATCAAGTATTAACATTTGCGGTTTTACGACTGTTGACCTTGTTGCCGACGCTATTACTTCAGGAACGGGAATCTGGACAATAGTAAGCGGACCAAACAATCCGACAATAGTTACTCCAACATCTGCAACCACCACTGTCAACGGCTTAATAACCGGAAGTTATGTTTTCAGGTGGACTGTAACCGGAGGAACTTATTGCACGCCAACTTCTGATGTCATTTCTGTTGGGGTAACGCTAAGCGCTAATGCAGGCAGCGATCAGAGCTATTGCGAAGCTATTACAGAGGTTTATCTGACGGGAACAACGGCGAGTAGCGGAACCTGGTCGCAGGTAGGAATTACTCCGAATGCTGCAACTATTGTTTCTACAGGCGCCAATACTGCAACCGCATCGGGTTTGATTGCAGGTGAATATACATTCCGCTATACCATTTCGGCTACCGGTTGCGAATCAACCGATGATATGAAGGTTACGCTTTACACCCCGCCAAGTATTGCCGCAGCGGGTAGCGACCAGAATTTATGCAATGCTTCAAGTTTTACTATGGCAGCTACGGTGGCAACGGCGGGTACCGGAACATGGAGCATCCTTTTGCGTCCCACAGGCGATGTTGGCGCCTTTGACAATGTGAATAATTATAATGCGATATATACGCCAACATCAGGGAAATACGGACTTTATGTTTTTCAGTGGACGGTTGCAGTTGGCAGTTGCAGCAATGCCGACCAGGTAAGGGTAAACAATTATCAAACTCCGACAACCTCAAATGCGGGGACTGACAAAACGTTAGTATGCGCTAATGAGGTAGCCATGACGGCTAATATGCCGACTGTAGGAGTTGGGATGTGGACTCAGATAGATCCGAAGCCGGCAGGATCAACTCCGGCTATTTCTTCCTTCATTTTACCTGACGCCACTGTTTCGAATATGATTCCCACAACTTATCCTGCAATCTATTATTTCAGATGGACAATTACGAATGGAACATGTACAGCATCAACAGATGATGTTGCCATTACTGTTTACCAAACGCCAACGCCTGCCAACGCAGGAGCCGACCAGCAATTGTGTAATCAAACAACTGTAAACCTTGAAGCTCTTCCCAATCCTTTAGTTGTCGGTAACGGTTTGTGGACACAGGTAAGTCCGGCTGCTACAACGGAAGTTATTAAATCGCAGGCAACAAATGCAACCGAAGTTACCGGATTATTATCAGGCACGACCTATACTTTCCGCTGGACGACAACACAATCTTTATGTACTTCATCTGATGACGTAACCATTACAAATTATGCTTCGCCCACAACAGCGTCAACATCTGGAACTACAACTTCATATTGTACCATTGAGCCAATTGCGCTTAAAGGCAACACTCCGACTGTTGGCATTGGAACCTGGACACAAATTTTGGGCGATCCTTTAATTATACTTTCGCTTCACAGCCCTAATACTTCGGCTGTTGGAGGCGAAGTTGGGAAATCATATAGTTTCCGCTGGACAATCAGTAATGGCACATGTACAAGTTCTTCGAGCGATGTAACAGTTGTTTTTAATAATCTGCCGCCTCAGGCAGTAGCAGGTCCGGATCAGGAGCTTTGTAATCCTACAACCACAACTACTCTTGCGGCTGTTGCGCTTTTATCGGCGTCATATTCCGTTACCCAGCCTTCATGTTTTGGAACGAAGGGAAGCATATCCGTTTCCGGCACGGGAGGCACATCTCCATACACCTATAAACTGGATGGAGGCACATCTCAATCCACAGGTGTATTTACCAATATCAGTGGCGGAAGCCATTATGTTACAGTTACCGATCAATATAGTTGTACCTATACAATCAGGTTTACGATTACCGTTCCAACGCAATTGACTATCTCGAAAACAAGTCAGAATAATGTTGGTTGCTATGGAGCTTCAACAGGAAGCGCTCTTATGGCAGCATCTGGCGGAACGCCGCCATATACTTTCAGCATTCCAACACAACCTTCGGGCGGAAGCGCGAGCGTTAGCGGAAACAATATCATAGGAATGAAAGCTGGCAGCCATACTATCAGAGTAACGGACGCTAATTTATGCACTGCGAATATCAGTTTTTCAATTACCCAGCCGGGAAGCGCTTTGTCGGCAAGTCACACGTCTTATGCTCCGACCTGTTTTGGCGGGGAGGATGGCAGAATTGATGTTACCGTTACAGGCGGCACATCGGCATATACTTATCAATGGAGTAATGGAACGGTTAGCAAAGACCCGTCGGGACTGCTTGCCGGAACTTACACAATAACTGTAACCGACGCCAACGGATGTACAACCACCGGAGCTTATCCGGTTACAAATCCTGCGGCAGTAACGCTTACGGCAAGCAGTATCAGTAATTCTACCGCCTGCAATGTATTCGATGGTTCGGTAACACTGACAGGCAGCGTAGCAGGCACAATAAGTTTGAATGGCGGAGGATCACAAACTTCACCTCATACTTATGCGGGATTGGCGGCAGGCAGTCACACTGCTTTATTCACAGCAACCACCGGAGGATGTACTGCACCGGCCGGTTTCGTTATTGCCAATACAGGCAGTACACTTTCAGCAACGGCGAGTGTTACAAATCCCTCATGTGTTAGTGGAACGGGGTCGGTCACTATTAATCCAACCGGCGGTACCGGCCCATACACTTATCAGCTTGATGGGACGACTTCGGGCGGACCTACTTTTACAGGACTTTCAGGCGGAGTGCATAATGTGTTGGTAACGGATGGCGCAGCTTGCACATACCGTGTATATTTCTCAATAACGGTTCCGACGCAGGTATATATTTATCTTTCGACGCAAACAAATATAAGTTGCAATGGCGCATCAACCGGAAGGGCTGTTGTCACTGCTACCGGAGGAACTCCGGGTTATGCGTACAGTATTGTATCGGAGCCAGGCGGAGGAACAAGCGCGGCAGTTTCAGGCACTGTTATTTCCAATATGGAGGCTGGCGATTATACTATCCGGGTAACCGATAGCAAAGGATGTACTGCCGATCTCGGCACTATTACTATTACACAGCCTGCCTCAGCTTTGAATATTACAGCCACAGCGGCGGTAATAATCGATCCAACATGTTACGGAGGAAGTAACGGCAGTATTGATATCACTGTTACGGGCGGAACGGCATCCTATACTTATGTGTGGAGTAATGGTTCGGCGTTGGAAGACCAGACCGGATTAATTGCCGGAACTTACAATGTAACTGTAACTGACGCCAACGGATGCACGATATCCGGAGGACCTTATACTGTTTCAAATCCTACGGCTGTAACCATTTCGCAGAGTTCGCTTGTTCAGGGAACTTGTCTTGCCACAACTGGGTCGGTAGTGTTGACAATAGTTGGCGGGGATGGCAGTAATATAACTTTTAACGGCGAGACAAAAAGTTCGGGATCAACATTTGGCACGTTAAGCGCGGGTATTTATATTGCCACTTCGGATGGCGCCTGCCCCGTATCATCAAATGTTAATCTGTTAAACTTTACAAACGGTTTATGGACTGTTGTCACCAAACCAACCGGAGCGGGCGATCCTGTTTTCACCGATGCAACGAGTCCCACATCCGGAATTTCCGGTCTGACGACAGGTATTTATAACCTTGAGTGGAGAAATATCAACGGCAGTTGCGCGACAAAAGATACTATGAAGATAACGGTATATGCGCCGACAACTGCTGCCAATGCAGGACCAGATCAGGTATTATGCAATGAGACTACATTCAGGATGGCAGGGAATAGTTTTGCCGACGGCGAAAGCGGAGCATGGGTCAGGGTAAGCGGTCCGAATAACCCGACGATTACTACACCAACCTCTCCAACGACAACTGTTACCGGAACTATTCCGGGAACGTATAGTTTCAGGTGGAGGATTACGAGCGGGACTTGTCCTTATACTGAGGATTTGGTAACCATTACAAACCGGACGCCCATACTTTTAACAGGTCCGGCAAGCTCGTCAATATGCACCGGCGGCGCTCAAACATTGAACGTTTCTGCTACCGGCGGAACGAGTTCGTACAATTATCAGTGGCAATATGACGACAGCGGCACTGGAACTAACTGGCAAAATGCAGAAGGAACTTCAACAAATTCTTCATACACAACTCCTACCCTTAGTGTAGTGAAAGCATATAATTACAGAGTGATTGTAACAGATCAGGTTGCCGCCGATAATGGAGGATGTTCAACCATCGCCACAGCGACGGTTACGGTAGTAGCCGATCCTTCGTGGGCTACCAATACGCTTACGCCGACAAGTATTTGCGAAGGCGGGCAGGTTACTTTCTCTGCAACGATAAGCGGAGGACTTGGCGGAGCAATTTCATGGATTCGTTCAACTACTTCGATGGGTTCAGGAACAACCGTAACAAGTCCGGATTCACCTCCATCGGCGGGAACATATTATTATCGTCCGCATTACGAAGCAACAGGTACCGGATGTAACCTTGACGATGGGGTTGAGGCGACGGTAACGGTAACACCTGATCCGACTGTAACGGATCCGGTCGGCTCAAGAATTTGTATCGGAGGCATTTATACCTTTCCTGCTGTTACGGTATCAAATGGCGTATCACCTGCAATTCAGTGGGAACAAAGCGCGAATGGTACGACCGGCTGGGCAAGCGTTACCGGAGGAAGCGGCGCAACGACAACGGCTTACACTACTCCTGCATTGTCAACAAATACATGGTACAGGGTAAAAATTACAGATTTGGGTACGGGCTGTACCAATCCGGTTTACTCAGCCGCAGCAGAAGTTTATGTTGCGCGCATTACCACGGAACCGGTTGCTTCCCCTGCGGAAATTTGCGTAAATGGAGCTTCGACGCTGACGGTTGTAATGGAGGTTGGCGTTCCGGCTATTAGTTATACTTATCAGTGGAAATATTATAATGGCAGTACATGGGATAATGTAGTTGACAATACGCCTGCCGGCGCCGTTTATACAAATGCAACAACGGCAAGTATGACTGTGACCGGAATTACACCGGTGGGAGCTTATGATTACAGGGTTCTGATTCAAGTGACATCGCCGGCTTGTACGGAGATTACTTCGGGGACGGCGACGGTAACGGTGAAGGCGGATCCGAATATTTCTGTTGATCTTGTTGACGGTACAATTTGTAATGGAGGAACGTATGCCATGAGTGTTACCGCAGGCGGAGGAACACCAACATTGCACTATCAATGGCAAAGTTCGACCACAGGAGTAGCACCATGGACAAACGTTGGAACAGACCTCAATACATATACAACAGCGGTTTTAACAACCAATACCTGGTATCAGGTAGAAATAACATCTCCGGGCAGCGATTGTGGAACGGTTTCTACAAGAGTAGCGAAAGTGACGGTGAATAATCTTTCAGCGGGGACGATAGGTACGGCGCAGACGATATGTTATAATACTATTCCTGCCAGCTTAACCAGCGTAGTTGATGCTACTGCCGTTGAGAGTGGAGCAGTAATTACTTATGTATGGCAGAATAGTACAAATGGATCAAGTTTTACTAACATTTCTCCTTCTGAAACAAACAGTACATATACTACAACATTGCAATTAACTCAAGATACATGGTATCGCAGGGTGGCTACGGCAACTTTAAATGGGAAAGCATGTGAGGCAGCATCAACTATTAAGATTACGGTAAATCCATATCCCACCGTAAATGCTGTTTCAAACGTTTCTATCTGCAACCAGAATGCAACAAGTGTAATTAATTTTTCAGGGACACCGGGAACAGTAACATTTGACTGGGCAAATAATAACACTTCAATCGGACTTGGCGCCTCAGCAACTGGGGTATCCTCAATCCCATCTTTTATAGCCATAAATACAGGAACTGATTCACAAACTGCCACAATTACTGTTACTCCGAGAACTGTAAACGGGCTTACATGTACTGGAACACCCATAACTTTCACCATTACAGTAAAACCGACACCTATTTTAACCAGCCTACTAACGACCTCTGTATGCAGTGGTTCATTGTTTACATACACGCCAACCAGTTTAACAACTGGGACTACTTATGGGTGGACTCGGGCTGTTGTTAGTGGAATAAGTAATGGAGTTGGTTCGGGTTCTTCGGGCATCAGTGAAACTCTCTTAAACACTA
>JAPLDO010000069.1 GCA_026391715.1 Bacteroidota bacterium | reverse complement strand
ACGTCCTCTTCAGATTTATCATACAAAGTTAAAAAAATAAAAAATAAATCGCCAGCCTCTTGTTTTACAACATAGAAGGGGTGATATTATCCTTCATAATCTGCTGTATGCAAACTTATTGGCGACTTGTTCTAAGCATATATACAGGGGATTGACGTGTGTTCTTCCCGAAAACCTTATCGGAGTTGCTCAATCTTTCAACGCCTTTGTTAGATATTGATACTGCTCCATGCAATTGTAAAGCTGAACGGAAATCCTGGTTAACCGGGAACCAGGTTCCTGCCAGTTCCAAACAGGTATTTCGATTCCGTATTCATTGAAAAGGCGCTCCTGGAGAAGATCGAAGCTCTTATAATCATGTGAAATTTCATCCCTTGAAACTGAAACAGGAAATGACGCCATCGAGGCAACCATTGAATCGGGGCACGGGCGATCAATTTCAAGCGCGCCGCAAATAAGATTGCGGGCTTCGAGGCAAAGATCGCGGTTGCGTTTCATAATAGCGTTCCAGCCACCGGGGAGCAAAGAACCCATGTAATCAATGGCGTCGGCTACACAAAGAACTGCGGAAGGCTCCCAGGTTCCGGGCCAGAAAAACCGTTCAGTAAAAGGTTCGGCGTCGTAACCGGCATGGCTGATTACAACCGGTACTATCTCTTTCTGCCGGTCTTTCCGAACATGAAGGATCGCCGCGCCTTTGGGCGAGCAAAGCCATTTATGACAGTTCGCAGTATAATAGGCGGCTCCAATTTCATTCAGGCTCAGCGGTATGCTTCCCAATGCGTGGGCGCCGTCAATCATGGTATCAATCCCTCGTTTATCGAGTTCCTTAACGATGGTTTCCACAGGATGAATCAGCGCCGTTGCCGAGGTAATATGATCAATCAAAGCAATCCGCGTGCGGGGCGTAACTTTTTCCAGAACAGCCTGAACAATCTGTTCCGAAGATCCAATCGGGAACGGATAAACTGCCTCCACCAGTTTCGCGCCGGTTTGGCGACTGATATACTCCAGCGTTTTTTTACACGCGCCGTAAATATGGTTTGTATATATGATTTCATCGCCCTGCATGAATTTCAGCGAACGAAAAACAGTATTGACTCCGGTTGTGGCATTCTGAACAAAAACGATATCCTCTGGATTGGCATTAATAAACGAAGCCACTTTTTCTCTGGAATTATCAAGCAAGCCTTCGATATTTTTCATGAGAAATTGTATCGGCTCTTTTTCAAGCATCTGCCGGTAGCGCTGTTGTTTTTCAAGAATAACCCTTGGACATGCTCCAAAAGATCCATGATTCAGGTAAACTACCTGCGGGTCAATAGTCCACAAATGAGCAAATTCGGAAGAAGGAGGTAATTTATGCTGCATGTTATCCGGTTTTCAAAAGTTAAAAAATTGGTAACAGGTGGATATCAAAACAACTTCCGGTAAACCTCTTCAATTTTTGCCACCGGTATTACCGTGATGCCAAACTTCTTATTATCCAATCCTTTGGTATTATATCTTGATATGAAAATATTCTCAAAACCCAGCTTGTCCGCCTCTGAAATGCGTTGTTCAACGCGATTGATCGGACGGATTTCGCCGCTAAGCCCGACTTCGGCAGCGAAGCAGGTTTTTGAATCTATTGGAGAATCCTGGTTTGACGAGAGGACTGCTGCAACCACAGCGAGGTCAATGGCAGGATCTTCCACTCTTATTCCGCCGGCAATGTTGAAAAAAACATCTTTGTGTCCCAGTTTAAAACCGCTTCGTTTCTCAAGCACGGCAAGCAGCATATTCAGCCTGCGAACATCGAAGCCGGTAGCGGAGCGCTGCGGAGTTCCGTAAACTGCTGAACTTACCAGCGCCTGGGTCTCTATCAGCATCGGACGCTGCCCCTCCACCATCGCTGCAATAGCAATTCCGCTAACTGCTTCGTCGCGCTGACTCAGAAGGATTTCCGAAGGATTTGAAACTTCGCGCAAGCCGCCGTCATTCATCTCATAAATACCCAGTTCAGAAGTTGATCCAAATCGGTTTTTCAACGACCGCAGGATACGGTAACCATAGTTACGGTCGCCTTCAAACTGGAGAACCGTGTCAACCATGTGTTCAAGAATTTTCGGTCCGGCAAGGCTTCCATCCTTGGTTATATGTCCGATAAGGAAAACCGGCGTGTTGGTGATCTTGGAATATTTTTGCATCTCTGCGGCACACTCTTTTATCTGTGAAACGCTGCCGGCAGATGATTCGATAAGATCGGTTTGCATTGTTTGTATTGAATCGGCAATAATGATTCCGGGAAGTAGTTCTTCGAGATGCTTGTAAATTGCCTGCATGTTGGTCTCCGTGAGGATATAGCAGTTTTCATTCCCAATCCCAAGTCTTTCCGCACGCATCCTGATTTGCTGTTCGCTCTCTTCGCCACTGATGTATAGTATTTTTCGGTCGGCGCATTTGAGCGCGACCTGAAGCATCAGGGTTGATTTCCCAATTCCGGGTTCGCCGCCAATAAGGGTAAGCGAGCCGGGAACCAATCCGCCGCCAAGAACCCTGTTAAGTTCCTGGTCGTAAGTATTGATTCGGGCGTCGCTGTTAAACGATATTTCAGAAATCCTGACAGGCACAACCGGTTTCCTGTCGCCAAACGAAGCCTTTAACGATCCCTTCTGTTCAAGCTGAATAACCTCTTCAACGATGGTGTTCCATTCGCCGCAGGAGTTACACTTGCCTGTCCACCTCGGCGACTGTGCGCCGCAACTCTGGCAAAAGAAGGAGGTTTTGAGTTTGGACATGCAAGCTGGTAAGTTGGTAAGTTGGTAAGCTGGTAAGTTGGTAAGTTGAATTTCGGGGGAGATTATAATTTGATTTTCATTTTTTCGATGATGTGCGTTGTGGAATAGCCGTGAGTAAGTTCGATGGTTATAACCTCGCCGCCACTGGCTTTTACAATATCGGCGCCTGCAATATCTTTTCCTTCATAATCCTTGCCTTTGACAAGGATATCAGGATGTATCTGTCCGATCAGTTCGGCAGGGGTATCTTCATCAAAAAGAACAACGGCGTCAACCACTGAAAGCGCGGCAAGGATCAAAGCGCGGGCATCCTCATTGTTTACCGGACGGTGAGTCCCTTTCAGCCTTCTCACGGAATCATCGGTATTCAATCCCACAATAAGTATATCGCCCAAATCGCGCGCTTTGGCAAGATATTCTATATGACCCAGGTGAAGAATGTCGAAGCAGCCATTAGTGAATATGACCTTTTTATCTTTTAAGCGCCATATCATTAATTGTCTTAGAATATGGTCGCGGGAGTAAATTTTTGCTCCGATTATATTAAGTCTTTCCATTGGGTCTTTTATTAAAGGATAGCAGAATTAATGATAAACCGCCCACGAGAAGAATCATGCCGGTTTGAGCTGCCCATGAAATCCATCCAAGGGCAAGTCCTGTTGTTCGTACAATTCCATAAAGCGACAGGGTTTCCTGAATAATTGCCGGATACAAACCTATTCCTCCCGGAGTTACCATAATGCCTACGCTTCCTAGTACCAGTGAAGACAATCCGGCGCCAGGCGAGAGTGAGCTTGTATCGGGAAAACAGAAGAAACAAACGTAAATCATAAAAAAGTAGAGAGTCCAGATTGCCAGGGAATAGAAAACGAAAAGACCTGGTTGCCGTATCAGACTCAATGACTTTAATCCTTCCCAAAATCCATGTATCAGCGTTAGTATTTTTTGCGCCAGTCGGGAAGCGGCAATTTTTTGTCTGAAAATGTATATCAATGATATGAACAGAATGAAGAGCGCTATCCCCGATCCAATGAAAACTTTGCTGAACAGAGGATTCTGCAATTTCTCCGCCATTTTGGGATAAATGTAGATATTCATATAGTTTCCGATGGTGCCAACCTGGGAAAAAATCATCAGAAAGAACAGCGCGACGAACATAATCATGTCAATTGTTCTCTCGGTTATTACCGTTCCGAATGATTTGTTGAAGGGGATATTTTCATACCGGGTAAGGATTCCGCAGCGGGTAACTTCGCCGAGCCGGGGAAATGCCATGTTGGCAAAATAACCTACCATCACGGCAAAAAAGGTGTTTTTCAGGGATGGGTGATAATTCATAGGTTCCAGGAGCAATTTCCAACGGAGCGCCCGGAGCAGATGACTCGAAATGCCCATGATTATTGTCAGGATAACCCAGTTGTAATTTGCAATTCGGAAAGAATGGATTATTTGATTTCGTTCTTCTGATGAAAGTCCTCGCAATGAAAGCCAGATGATAAGAATACCCAATCCTAAGAAAAGGATGAATTTGATTAGCGTGGCTGCGGTATTGCGATTGTTCTCGTCGGCGGGAATGGTCGTCATTCAGGGTGTTATTTAAGCCTTAACGAGTTTGTTTTCGGAATCAGGGAATGCAATGTTGATTTTAAAACTTCAATTTGTATCACGGGACAAAATTACGAAAAAAGTTCGAGATTGTCTATCAGGCGAACATCCCCGATAAAAACTGCCACAAGAGCAACCGCCTGATCTTTTGAACGCCAGTTGTCAAGGGGCATAAGTGAATCGCGGTGACAGATTTCGAAATATTCAACACGCAATTCAGGATGTTGACCGAATTGTCTGATTGCCCATGATTTCAAATCCTTTACCGGGCGAACTCCCGCCTTTTGTTTAACTTGTTGTAAAACCTTAAAAATGATTGGCGCAAGCTGACGTTCGGCAATAGTTAGTTGCATATTGCGCGAGGACATGGCAAACCCGTCGGGTTCCCTTACCGTTTCACAACCCACAATTTCCACCTTCGAATTTAATTGTTTAACCATTTCACGGATGATGGCAAGTTGTTGAAAATCCTTCTTACCGAAATAGGCTTTCACTGGTTTGACAATTTCGAAAAGTTTGTTCACAATTGTAGCGACTCCCTGAAAATGTCCGGGTCTGAATTTCCCTTCCATTACCTTGTCAAGCTTGCCAAATTTCAAATTCAACAACTCCTTTTCCCCATTAGGATACATCTCTGCAACTTCCGGCGCAAATAGGATACCGCAACCGTTTGCTTCAAGCATTCTTGCATCATTGGCGATGTTCCGGGGATATTTGAACAGATCGTCCTTATTGTTAAATTGAGTCGGATTCACAAAAATGCTGCAAACAACCATGTCGTTTTCCAGCTTTGCCCGCCTGATTAGCGTGAGATGTCCGTCATGCAAAGCGCCCATAGTTGGCACAAACCCGATAGTCATACCTTCGTAAATCAGACTTCCAATGGCGGCTTTCGTTTCAGCAATGTTCGCGAACTGTTTCATCATTAATGGATTGAACTTTACCGTTACTGGCATTTACTTCGCTCAGGGGTTTGGTTGATGGAAAATCACAGTAACCCGGCGTTTTTTAGAATTTCCTGAAGCCTTGGTTGGTATTTGGCAAAATCGCGCAGAGCATTGAGCGTTTTTAGATTTTCTTTTTTCATTGGCGAAAGTGAAAGTTTTCGATCCCAAAAAGCAAAGCCGAACACGCTAACCATCATAGCTGTAAATATGCCGATGAATGCCCAGAGATAGTTGAACAACTGATCGAAACGCTTGTCCATCGCTTCAAATCGTTTGTCAATTGACTCAAAACGGGCATTCATTTCAGACCGGAGTCCATCCACTTTTGATTCAATTTTAGCATCAACGGATTCGATTTTCTGTTCAGTCCTGATAATCCTGTCACGGTCATCCAGCGTAAAAGGAATTTCCTTTGTTTCTGCCATGCCAATCATTGGCGCCAGGAGCAGGTAAAACATGATAATTTTCTGAATTGTTTTCATTTTCTTTACGGATTAAGTTTATCTGGTTAATCCGGTTGGCAGGGCAAAGGTAATACGAAAAAAGAGAAAAGTTAGTAACTTTTTTCACCACCTAACTACCCTCTACCCTACTCATTCTTAAATTTCCACAATTTTATTCCTGATTGCATATTTGATTAATTCAACGGTTGACTTCATCTCGAGTTTCTTCATGATATGATTCTTGTGGGTTTCCACGGTACGGATTGAAATGTCGAGCCGGTCGCTGATCTCTTTGTTGATAAAGCCTTCGGCAAAAAGTTTCAGTATTTCGATTTCGCGGGTGGTGAGTGGGACAGTTCCTCCCTGGGAGGATAAATCATCTTCTTTTGCCTTACGCACATAACTTTTCAACATAATCCGTGAGATTGAGTCGGCAAAAAATTCATCGCCGCCATAAATAGTATGTATAGCGTCGAGGAGTTCCTCACGGGAAGTGTTCTTTGGAAGATAGCCTCGCGCACCTGCCTTAACCGAATTGAAAATGAAATCCTCGTTGGTGTACATTGAAAGGATAAGTATTCTGATAGCGGGATACAACTCCGACACTTTTCTGGTAATCTCAATGCCGGTGGTATCAGGCAGGGAAATGTCGAGGATAAGTATATCGGGTTGTTCCAGCGCGATCTTTTCAAAACACTCTTTTCCGGTTGAGGCTTCACCGAGAATTAAAACATCTTTGGAACTCATTAACAAGGCTTTGATGCCATCGCGGACCAGTTGATGGTCATCCACGAGGAAAATTCTGATTGCGGTCATCTGTGAAAATGATTGGTACATTTACTGTAATAGTAGCGCCTTTGCCGGGAGCCGACAGAATCGTAATCTGTCCCTTCAACAAACTGGCGCGTTCGCGCATGTTGTGGATTCCGTTACCACCTTCCTTACCTGCGGTTTCAGGGTTGAAACCCTTACCATCGTCGCGGATAACAAGCGTCAGAAGGTCGTTTTTAAGTTTAAGGTTAACCCAGACTTCGCGCGCCTGAGAATGTTTTACAATGTTGCTAAGCGCTTCCTGTGTTAAACGGTAAATATAGGTTTTGATTTTTTTATCGAGGTTGTCAAAGTCGCCTTTTGCTTCGAAATGAATCTTCAAACCACTGAGTTCTTCAGTATCGGCAAATAGATTCCGAAACGCAATGGCAGGTCCGAAAGCCTCCAGCACCGATGGCATCAGGTTGTTTGAAATTCTACGAACTTCGTCAATAATCTGGTCGAAATATTTTTTCAGTTCCTGGATGGAGTTTTTAATCTCTTTACCATCCTGGTATAACAAACTTTCCATCCGCAGTTTTATGGCGATCAGCAACTGACCGATTCCGTCGTGCAGCTCGCGCGAAAGGCGCTGGCGTTCCATCTCCTCGCCATCAATCACCGACCTCATTCGCCCGAACCGTTCAAGTTGCAGTTCGGTAGTCTTCTCCTTGATTTGCCTTGCCATAGTATTGAATGATTCGGTCAATGCGCCAATCTCATCATGGGTGGTTACAGGTAGCTCAATATCATAACGCCCTTCACCCAGTTTGATTATTGCATCCTTCAGTCCGAGAAGCGGTTTAATGATCCTCCGGTTGAACAAGAAAATGAAGGTGATTAAAACAATCAGAACGAAAACGCTAAACAACAGAATACATATAGTCTTTGTAAGGAAGAAGGAGATTGACCAGATCGCCAGGGTGGCAGCTATTAAGGACAAAACAAAATAAAGAAGGAGTTTTTCGCTGCCAGAGTTGAACTTCATGGAATTTTACTATTTTTGGATCGCTTCGGATTGCTTTCCAGTCCGGGGACAAACATACTAAATATACAATCTATGTGGTCGTTTTTTATAAGAGAAATACCTATTTACCGGAATTTGTTATTCCTTGTCTTTACATTCGTCCTCGTCAATGATCCTTCAAAATATACCGTTGCGCAGGAAAAAACCGTCACCTGGTATGCCGATCCCTCTGCAATTCCACCCGATCTTCCGATTAAAATAAATCACCTCGCCGCCCATGTAAGTTTCAAGCCAACTGAAAATATAATAGAAGGAACCGCAGAATTTACCTTCACCTGGAACCGACCTGCAAAAGATCCCATCATTTTTCATGCCCCGGATTTTAAGGTTTCTTCAGTTACGATTGACCAGAAAGAGGTGAAATTCCAACTGTCCAACTCCCAGCTCCTCATTTACCCCGACTCCCTCGTCCCTCGCCCCTCGTCCCTCGTCCCTCGCCCCTCGTCCCTCGTCCCTCGTCCTTCGTCCCTCGTCCCTCGTCCCTCGTCCCTCGTTAAAATCACTTACTCTGCCGCCCCCCTCGCCGGTAATCCATACTTCATCGGCTGGCGCCCTGAGGAAGCTGGTAAGCGGAAACAGATCTGGGCGCACCGTCCAAATGGCTGGCTGCCTTATATGGATGGGCGTATCACTGTGGATTTGTTTGTAACTTTTGATAAGAATTACAAGGTTTTCTCCAATGGCGAGCGGTTGGAAGTGAAGAATAATCCCGATGGAACAAAAACCTGGCATTATGCCATGAAAAAAGATCATCCATTTTTCTCAACGTCGCTCGTGATTGGCGATTACGATTATAAATCGGGAAAAACCACGCGCGGAGTCCCGCTTGAATTCTGGTACTATCCCGATATGCCCGACCGGGTTGGCACAACCTATATGTTTACCGAACGGATGTTCGATTTCCTGGAGGCTGAACTTGGTTTCAACTATCCATATCCGTTGTACCGCGAAGCGCCAGTAAGCGATTACATGTACGGCGCCATGGAAACTACTACCAGTACAGTTTTCGGCGACTACATGCAAATTACGCCAAGGTCGTGGTGGCAGCGAAACTATGTTAATGTGAATGTCCATGAGCTGGCTCATCAGTGGTTTGGCAATTGCGTGGCTCATTTCGTTAACCGCGATGTATGGCTTACAGAGAGTTTCGGGACATATTATGCCAAGCTATTTGAGAAAAAGATGTTTGGCGACGATTACTGGCAGAATATTCGCAACGATGAAATGCTTCTGACTTTCGAGGCGGCGAAAAAGAATAACTATCCGGTTGGCGGCTCACAAGGAGGTAATCAGCGTATTTACCAGAAAGGTTCTCTCGCGCTCGAAATGCTCCGCAACGTGATGGGCGACCGGGCATTTCGCGACGCCGTAAATCTTTATCTGAATAAATATGCTTTTGGCTATGCTGAAACAAACGATTTCATCCGTTGCACTTATGAGGTAACCGGAAAACCCTGGAATTGGTTTTTCGACCAATGGATTCTGCGGGGAGGCGAGCCCGATTACTTTGTAAGCGACTCAATATTTACCGACAGCAGCAATATCATGTCAACCGTTTTCAAAATCCGTCAAATGCAACCGGTCACCGAACTCAGCGGGCTTTTCAAAATGCCGGTTACATTCGAAGTTCATTACACTGATGGATCGTGCGACAGTTTAACTACATGGATTGAAAAAGCGGAAACAAACGTTGCAATCTCAAATCCACAGAAAAAAAAGATTGAATTTCTTTTGTTTGATCCGGGAAGGAAAATCCTGAAAAAAGTCACCTTCAGGCAGCCAAAGGAAAGGCTGATTGCACAGGTTTTAAAGGCAGGAAATATGATTGACCGTTACGACGCGCTAAAAGCTCTGCGCGACGAACCATTGAAAAATAAGATGAACCTGCTGACAGCCTCCTTTCAAAAGGAACGGTTTCATCTTATCAGGACAGAGGCGATAAAGCAAATAGGTTCTGATACCAGTAGCGAATCTTTGCAGATTTTCAGGAACGCCATTGAAGATCGCGACGCTCTTGTGAGAAAAGCTGCGCTTATCGCGCTAAATCCAGTACCCGGAAGCCTCAGAAAACAGGTTGAAACTTTGTTGTATGATTCGAGTTACCTCAATGTGGAATATGCACTCGGAGCATTGTGCATCTCCTTTCCTGAAAGTATCCCTCACTTTCTCGACCTCGCCAAAGACATGGAAGGCTGGCGCGGAAAAAACATCCGCATGCTGTGGCTCTATTTTGCCCTGGCAGATGGGCGAAAGGAATACCTGCCCGAACTTATAAACTACTGTAGTCCGATGTATGAATTCGAAACACGCATGAATGCCTTCAATGTATTGAAAAAAATGAAATACTCAGATCAGGAAACACTCAAATATGCTGAGGAAGCGGGCAAACATTGGAATAATAAACTTAGCGTCGCGGCGACTGAGTATTTAAAGGTAGTGAAGTAGCGAGGTAGCAAAATGAAAAAAAACAAAATCATCACTCGCACCATTTTGCTGGTTTCATTTGTAAGCCTTTTCACCGATGTTGCAAGTGAAATGCTTTACCCGATAATGCCGGTTTATCTTAAATCTATTGGGTTTTCGGTATTGTTGATTGGAATTCTCGAAGGCGTAGCTGAGGCAACTGCGGGATTAAGCAAAGGTTATTTTGGCAATCTGTCGGATATCGTTAAAAAGCGGGTTCCATTTATCCGGGCAGGTTATACACTCAGCGCCATTTCAAAACCTATGATGGCTCTTCTTACATTTCCGCTCTGGATATTTTTTGCCCGCACCCTCGATCGCTTTGGCAAAGGCATTCGCACCAGCGCCCGCGACGCCATGTTGAGCGACGAAACTACGCCCGAACATAAAGGAAAAGTTTTCGGATTTCACAGATCAATGGATACTTTTGGCGCCGCCATCGGACCCATCCTTGCTTTGATATTCCTATGGCTCTATCCTGGTCAGTACAAATTGATGTTCATCATTGCCTTCTTCCCCGGACTAATCGCAATCGGGCTGACTTTTTTTCTGAAGGATAAAGTCACCGGGAAGTCGCAAAATCCTAACATCACAGAATCTATAAGGCAGAAAAACCGTTTTTCCCTATTTCGCCGTTTTGTAACCTCCCAACCTCGCCGCCTCGACGCTTCGCAACCTTCCACCGGTTTCTTCTCCTACCTCAAATACTGGCGCAAGGCGTCTCCCGGCTTCCGGTTATTGGTTTCAGGTCTGCTGGTTTTTACACTTTTCAATAGTTCCGACGCCTTTTTGCTGCTTGCTTTGAAGGAGCAAAACCTTTCGGATACCATGATGATTGGAGTTTATATCTTTTATAATATGGTTTATGCCCTGTTTTCATATCCCATCGGAGTTCTTGCCGATCGCTTTGGCTTGAAAACAATGATGATTACAGGTCTTTTTATTTTTGCCACAGTTTACGCTTTCATGGGCTTTGCTTCGTCGCCTGCCGTTTTCGGTCTTCTGTTTTTCTTTTACGGCGTCTATGCCGCCTGCACCGAAGGCATATCAAAAGCGCTGATCTCAAACATGGCAGAAAAGAAGGACACCGCCACAGCTATTGGATTTTACAACAGCCTCGCCAGCATTTTCACTTTGCTTGCCAGTACCCTTGCCGGAGTGTTGTGGTATGCAATTGGCGCGAAGGCAATGTTTATGATTTCTGGGATTGGAGTGTTTGCTGTTGCCTGTTATCTCGTGTTGATATTTCGTTCCAGAAGTCTTAAATACCTCAAACAGGTTAAATCATGACATTCTGATTCCAGGTTCCAGGTTCCAGGTTCCAGGTTCCAAATCTCAAATTCCAAATTTGAGTCCACTTCCAAAAGTCATTTTTTTGCCATATTGCCACAATCATTGCGCAATTGCTCCTGCATTTAGACCCCATCCCCCCGGCCCACTTCCCAAAAAAGACCCCATCCCCCCGGCCCACTTCCCAAAAAAGACCCCATCCCCCCGGCCCACTTCCCAAAAA
>JAPLDO010000196.1 GCA_026391715.1 Bacteroidota bacterium | reverse complement strand
ACTTCCCCATAAATAAAATTCATTGGTTCAATTTGTGACCAGGCAATCCTGATTAGTCCGTTTTGTGCGGCGTAAATCACATTTCCCTGGGAAACAGCGACGTTCAGCAGTTGCAGGTTATCCTGTGGATAACTCATGGTTATTGAGATTGCGCTGATTTGCTCGCTTTCCGTTATCCTCACGGGAAGTTCAAATTCATCTCCCTGAAACACCTCAATAACGCCTTCATTTATGAGCGAAACATCAGCCAGCGCTGCATCTCCCGTAGCAGGGAAGTACGATCCGTTGACATCGCCTGTGCATAATCCCTGGAAATCCTGAACAACGTTTGTACCTGCCACAATAACAGTATCGCCGCCGGTTGGTTTTGCAAATACCCAGTCGCCGCGGGCAAAGGAGTTTTCGAGTCCAACGTACCTGCGCTCCACTTTAAGCGCGTCGGTTCCGTTGATAATATTGGAATTATTGACGTCGGCTGCAAGCAATCGCACCGGGACAGTCAGCGGTTCAATTCCTACATAATGGCGTAAAATTACCAGGGCGTCAGTTGCATTGCCGCCATCCCACGGTTTGTGGCAGTTTGCGCCAATAGTATAGGTTGCGCTTGTTTTTCCGATGAATTCATATTGTCCGTTAATATTCGTTAGCGCCGAATCTACCTCAACTCCGTTGAGTTTCAGAATAACCCACAATGAATCGAGCGGGGTATTTGCCGTATTATTATACCTGAACGTACCGTTGATGTTCAATTCCGAACGAACCTCTCCATTGATATAATAAGTGGAGGTTGGAACATCAACCAACGGGTTTCCTTCGGCGTCGGCATATTCACAATCTGATCCACCGTTTGATTCGTTGTTGAAGGCGACTGATGTTGTTCCCGAAATATAGGTAAATACCAGATCAACAAGTTTGCTGTAATCGCTTAATATTACCGGGTTGGAGTTCGACCAGGAAATCATCACCTTATGCAGATCGGCTGAAACGTGAATATCATTTAGAACCATCCCAGTAAGCGCCGGATTGATGTTTGCGCCACTACTGAAGGTCATCATGTTGGGGTTATAGTCAACCCTTAGTGAAATCGCGGAAATGCTGTTGAATCCGGTAACGGTGATTGGGACAAATACCGGGTAACCCAACCAGGCTACAACACTCCCGGCGGTGGTAACCGGGGCTGCATTAACCGGTTTTGCCATTGTAAACACAAACTCAGTTGTTTTTGCAATAGCGCCGATTGAAGAGGATAAGATAATAAGTAATATCACCGTTCGCGTGAGTATATTCATACCTGAATTTTTTTCGGATTGCACATCAGTTCTAATTTTAATATTCCAGATTACAGGTTCAAGGTTCAAGGTTGAGCCTACTCCGAAAAGGAAACAATTTGGACTAAAGTCCAGTAACTATCTGGTTATCAATTGCCACTTCCTTGAGGTAGTGGCAATTCAAGTTGCTGACATTCCAGGCTCTAGCCTAATTTTTATTTTTACAACCACTTTTCGGAGTGGGCTCGTCTTTTCAATCTATTAATGTTTCAAAGACCCCACCTTCCAATCCCCTCCCTAAAAAAGGAAGGCTAAGATCGCGCTTTACTTCAACCTTGTAAAATTATAACATTCTGACCCCAAATTCCAAATTCCAGGTCTTAAATTCCAAATCCTTGCTTTCAAGACTTGTCAACCCACAACTCTCTCTTGTTTCTCCCTTGTAACTTGAAACCTTGAGCATACTCCGAAAAGGAAACAATTTGGACTAAAGTCCAGTAACTATCTGGTTATCAATTGCCACTACCTTAAGGTAGTGGCAATTCAAGTTGCTGAAATACCGGGCTTTAGCCAAATTTTTATTTTTATAACCACTTTTCGGAGTGGGCTCAACCTTGAACCTCGAACCTGAAATTTTATAATGTGGTTTTATCCCGTTCTGATTATATAATCTGATTAACTTTACAACATGTATTTAAAACGGCGGTTATTTTCAACTCTCCTGCTTCTGGCGCTTTGTTTTGCAGCTATTTACAACGTTTATTCCCAGTCGGCGCCGGGGGCGGTAATCGCTGATTTCTCCATGCCCGATACGGTTTGCCGTGATGGAGATGTGGTAATCGCCAATCTTTCACAAGGCGCCTCCACCTATTTCTGGAAGTTTTGTACTGGCGATCCATTGACAGATATGCGCGGAATTGACCTGGGAAATCCTTCAGGTTTTCTAAATGTTCCGCTGGGTATTTCGCTGGTTCAGGATAACGGAAATTTTTTCGGCTTCATCGCCAATTCCGGGAATGGTTCAATCATCAGGATTTCATGGGGCAACAATCTTCAAAACCCGGTAACCGCCGAAAATCTCGGTAATCTTGGGGTGTTGACTACCGACATTTTTGGAATTCAGATAAAAAATGACCAGGGAAATTGGTATGGGTTCGTTACAATGGGAAATCAATTGGTAAGACTCAATTTCGGGTCGTCACTCTCAGTTGGCGTTCCATCAGCGCAAATTGTAGCCGCTTCTCCATTTATTGATAAAGCGAGGGGACTGGTAATTGAAAATGATGGCGGCAACTGGGTAGGTTTCTGCACCACCTACCCCAGAAAAACGATCACCCGCTTTTCATGGGGAGCTTCACTCGCGTCAAATCCTGTGGTTGCCGACCTTGGAAACGTGGGCGGTCTGACCGATCCAATGCAACCAGCCCTGATAAGAGATAACTCAGGTTGGTATTTGTTTGTTGCGAATACAACTTCATTAACACAACTCGATTTCGGCAATTCACTGCTTAATATTCCTTCCGGCGCAAATTATGGCAACATGGGCTGGATGACCGACGACCGCGGTATTTCATTATTCATGGAGTGCAACAATCCTTACGGGTTTATCACCAACCACAATCTTGTTGACAACCTGATCCTGCAAATCAACTTTAAAGGCGGCGTCAGCGGCAGTAAATCCATTACTCCTCTCGGTTCAGTAGCCAACCTTTACCTTCCCTCCACCTTGTCGGAATCACTGAACATTGGCGACACAATTTACACGGTTGTTCTTAATGAAAGTACAATGACCACTCTGTATTTCCCTCCCTGCACCAATTCTCCGTTTCCACCTTCAACGCTGTTCGATCCATCGCCAATCAGATTTCATAATCCGGGAAAATACACCGTAAAACTAACCGTTGATATTGGATTGCCAACTGAGCAAACCGTTTGCAGGGAAATTTATGTAGACGCCACGCCTCCGGTACATCTGGGGAATGACACAACCATCTGCGAGGGAACTTCTCTGACGATTGACGCAGGAACGGGATTTACAAATTACTTTTGGAATACAGGCGAAATCACAAGGATAATTACCGTGGATACAGCGGGAAAATATTCAGTGTTTGCGTCAAAAACAACGGGCTGTCACTCTGAGGATACCATCCAAGTCAACATTTCCCAAAAGGGGTCATTCACAATTGATACCGCAGTGTGCTTTGGCGAAAAATATTTTGCCGGAGGGAAATGGCAAACAAAACCGGGAACCTTTTATGACACTCTTTTCACTAAATACCATTGCGACAGTATCCTTACCACAAACCTGACTGTGAAGCCGGAGATCGTTGTAAGCCTTGGGAAGGATACCTGCCTATACACCGGTAACACATATATCCTTAAAGCATCTGCATCAGGGGCTACCTCATGGCTTTGGCAGGGTGGTTCGCATGATTCGGTTTTCACCGTGCATGAACCAGGAAAGTATTGGGTAACTGCTTACATCAGCGCCTGTCACGGTTCCGATACGGCTATCATAAAAACATGCCCCGCTCTCATATTCTTTCCATCGGCATTCACTCCCAATGGCGACGGACTCAATGACTACTTTCAGCCAAAAGGAACTGATATTCATGATTTTTACATGATTGTTTTCGACCGTTGGGGTCACAAAGTATTTGAAACCAGGGATCCTGGCAGGGGATGGGATGGAACTGTGAATGGAACCATTGCAGATCCGGATGTTTATACATTCATTGCCACTTACCGAGATGCCGATACTCCCGGAGAAATAAGGAAAATAGCGGGTAGTCTTACTCTGGTGAGATAATTGATAAGTCGTTTACTTTAGTCCCCGACGTTGCAGCAATGGTTCAATATCGGGATCCTGTCCTCTGAATTTCCTGTATTGAGTCATACCTTCATCATCGCCGCATTCGGCAAGGCAATATTTCCTGAATTTTGCTGCAAGCGCTTTGTTGTAGATATCGCCGGAGATTTTAAAAGCATTATACGCATCGGCGTCAAGCACGGCTGCCCAAATGTAAACATAATAGCCGGCAGCGTATCCGCCGCTGAAAATATGTGCAAAATAAGTACTTCTGTATCGTGGAAGAATTTCAGGAATCAACCCGATCCGATTCATGTTGTCGGTTTCAAACTTCTCTACCTTAATATCTTCGGGTTCGGTTAACTCATGGAAATCCATATCGAGCATAGATGCTGCAAGGTATTCAACAGTTTCGAAACCCTGATTAAACAAGGCGCTGTTTTTTATCTTTTCAACCAGTTTATCCGGAATCGGCTCGCCGGTTTTATAATTTTTTGCATAAGCCTTCAATACTTCCGGTTCGCCTGCCCAGTTTTCCATTATCTGAGAAGGAAGTTCAACATAATCCTGAGGCACAACGCCGGCGGTGCGGGTATATTTTCCCTGAGTAAAGAGACTATGCAAGGCATGTCCAAATTCATGAAAAAGGGTTGAAGTTTCATCCCAGCTTAACAGCGAAGGCGCATCGGCAGTAGGTTTTGTAAAGTTGCACGTAACTGAAATTACCGGATCCACTTTTTTACCGTCTTCCCATCCCGACGTCCGGAACTCGGTACACCAGGCGCCGCCTCGCTTTCCATCGCGGGGATAATAATCGAGATACAAAATTCCAAGATGACTACCATCGGCTTCCTTAACCTGATATGTTTCCACATCCTTCTGAAAAACCGGCAAATCAGTAAGTTTATTGAAAGTAATGCCATAGAGTTTCGTGGCAACCATAAACATCCCGTCGCGAACGTAATCGAGACTAAAATAGGGTTTCAGTTCATTTTCGTCGAGGTTATACTTTTCCATCCTGATAATTTCGGCATAATACCACCAGTCCCACGACTGAAGTTTAAATTTTCCGCCATCCCGGTCAATAATCTGTTGCATGGCGGCAGCCTCCTTTTTGGCAACCGGCAATGCAGGAGTCCACAGTTTCATCAGGAAATCATTAACCTGAACGGGAGTTTTTGCCATGTTCTCAGCAACGATATATGCGGCATAACTGTCAAATCCAAGCAACTTCGCCTTTTCCACCCGCAGCTTTACAATTTTTGCAACTATCTCCTTATTATCATTTTTGCCGCCGTTGTTACCGCGCATCATATAACCCCGGTAAATTTTTTCACGCAGGTCGCGGTTCCGCGCATATTGGAGAAACGGAATCATACTCGGTTTGGCGAGGGTGAAAACCCACTTGCCTTCGAGTTTCTTTTCCTTTGCCGTTTCAGCAGCGCCATCAATCACCCCCTGTGGAAGTCCGTCAAGGTCTTTTTTATCTTCAATAATCAGTTTGAAATTCTCATTGGTTTCCGCAAGAAGATTCTCGCCAAAAGAGAGTGAAAGCAGCGATAGTTTCTCGTTCAACTTGCGTAACTGATCTTTTTTATCCGGCGAGAGATTGGCTCCCTGTCGCTCAAAATCGCGGAAATATTTCTCAACAACGCGCAACTGAGCGCTGTCGAGGTTCAATGATCGGCGATTTTCATACACCGTTTTAATTTTCGCAAACAACTTCTCATTCAGAGAAACATCGTCATTGTGCTTCGATACGATTGGACTGAGTTCTCTCGCAATTGCCCTCATTGATTTATTGGTTTCCGCCTCGTTGAGGTTATAAAAAACCTTGCCCACCCTTGTCAGAAGTTTTCCTGATTTATCGAAGGCAAGAATGGTATTCTCAAAATCAGGCGCGGCTGAATTTGATATGATAGCTGCAATTTCGGCGTCATGTTGCTTGATACCTTCCAGAAATGCCGGCATATATTGAGAAGTGTCAATTTTATCAAAAGGCGGAACCCCGAACGGAGTTTGGAATTCAGCGAAAAACGGGTTATCGCTTTTCTTCTCCAGTTTACATCCAAATAAAAATAAAATGCTCAGCGCCAACAGCGTTAATAGAAAGTTTCTCATGATTTGATTGATTTAGGTTTTAGTGTCAGGATTGTAATGTC
Organism: Bacteroidota bacterium; assembly: GCA_026391715.1. Lineage (GTDB taxonomy): Bacteria > Bacteroidota > Bacteroidia > Bacteroidales > FEN-979 > CAIVAT01. Next base: position 3,249 of record JAPLDO010000196.1, on the reverse strand, counting down.
TGAAATTTCAATTATAAATACCCATAAAACGCAAAAGCGCAAAAATATTAGGAAAGAATTAATAATCTCTGACTTACCAGCTTACCAACTTACCAGCTTTCCAGCTTACCACCCCAGCAGCGTAATCCCCACCGTAAACGGGTACAACTCTGGACCCTGGTTTTTCTGGAACATCCGCGTTAAAGAGTAGGTTCCAAACAGGTTAAGGTGCGACCAGCCAACCCGAAATGCTGCATCAATTTTGAAAGGGCTTAAATGATACGCGCCACTGTTTCTCGCGATATAACGATCAACTTCATAAGTTGCAACTTTGTTCCCTTTTTCATCAACAAGAAAATAGGTTCCCGACTTCTCGCTATAAACCTGCTTTGTGTATGAACCGATGCGAACCCCGACAATAACTCCCACTGTAATATGGAAACTGGTCAGCCGCCTATAGCGGTTACTCTGATATTCAAAAAAGAGAGGGAGATTAAGGTAAGAAACAACCATTTTGTTCGTTTTCAGGCTTACTAAATTCCCCTGACTATCCTGAACTTTGTAGGCAACCAGCGACGAAGAATCCTTTAACATCACGTAATTGTCGGTAAAATAATAGTTGCTTGTCTGAAAACCCAGACCAGTGGTAAATCCGATATGATTCTTGTAAATATTGACATTCAGTTCAAACGGATTAAAGTTTACCGTCACGGATCTGGCTGTGTTCATATTCATGTAAGGATATGCCGGACTAAAGTTCATGTTAAAACCGGAGTTTACATATCCGCCAATGCCGATTTCCACACCTGCCCAGTGACCGTTATACTTTTTGTTTTTCTTGCTGAAAGGAAAATCGCTCATATTAAAACCATCCATTGCGAGTTGAAAATCTTTCATACTGGCGGTGTCGCCCATTGGCCAGCCATGTTTATGCTTGTGACCTTCAGGTTTTTCCTGAGCGCCTGAATTCAATGAAAACGTGAAAAATAAACAAAAAATGAAGAAGGCATGAATAATACGTTTCATAATAGTATAATTTTAGGTTAGACAATATGAGAAATTGGACGATAAAAAAAAGGAAATGTTACATGAAAAATTGATTAGGAATCAAGTTTTAGAACTGCAAGAAAAGCTTTCTGCGGAACTTCAACATTCCCAATCTGACGCATGCGTTTCTTGCCTTTCTTCTGTTTTTCAAGAAGTTTTCGTTTACGGGTGATGTCGCCGCCGTAACACTTTGCTGTTACGTCTTTTCGCAACGCTTTCACAGTTTCGCGGGCAATTACCTTGGCGCCGATGGCAGCCTGAATGGCAACATCATATTGCTGCCGGGGAATAAATTCTTTTAATTTTTCACAAAAGCGGCGTCCGAAGTCATAAGCATTGTTGCGTGTGATGAGCGCCGATAAAGCATCAACAATTTCCCCGTTAAGCAGGATGTCAAGTTTAACAAGGTCGGCGGTTTGCAAGCCAGATGGATGATAATCAAATGAAGCATATCCCTTAGAAATACTCTTCAGCCTGTCGTAAAAGTCAAATACGATTTCTCCCAACGGCAGTTCAACGGTTAATTCAATTCTGTCAGTTGTGAGGTAAACCTGATTTTTCAGGATGCCGCGCTTACTTACGCAAAGCGTCATTATGGAGCCGATGTAATCCGCTTTTGTGATAATGTTGGCGATAATGGTTGGCTCCTCAATTTTATTGATATAGTTCGGTTCAGGTAAGCCCGATGGATTATAAACATTGAGAACCTCGCCTTTGTTGGTATAAACTTTATAGGAAACGTTAGGAACAGTGGTAATTACGTCCATGTCAAATTCACGGTCGAGACGTTCCTGCACGATTTCCATGTGCAGCAGTCCGAGGAAACCACAACGGAAACCAAAGCCAAGCGCTGCTGAGGCTTCGGGTTCAAACGAAAGAGAGGCGTCGTTGAGCCTCAGTTTCTCAAGCGAATCCCGTAAAACCTCATAGTCGTCGGCGTCGGTTGGATAAATTCCGGCAAATACCATGGGTTTAACGCCAAGAAATCCTTCAATTACCTCCGAACAAGGATTTCCAACATGAGTAATGGTATCTCCCACCTGAACTTCCTTGCTCGTTTTAATTCCGGAGATGATATAACCTACATCGCCGGCATAAACGGTATCGCGCGCTTCTGGTTTCAATCTTAAAATTCCAACTTCATCGGCATGATAATCCTCGCTGGTAGCGAAAAACTTCACGTGATCTCCCTTCTTCAGAGAGCCGTTGAAAATTCTGAAATATGCTACAACACCCCTGAAAGGGTTGAAATGCGAATCAAAAATCAAAGCCTGTAATGGAGCTTCAATATCTCCTTTTGGACACGGAATCCTATTAATAATGGCTTCAAGCACCTCCTCAATTCCATAACCGGTTTTAGCGCTCACGGCAAGAATTTCATCGTGGTCGCATCCGAGTAGATCTACTATTTGATCTTTCACCTCCTCAACCATTGCGGCATCCATGTCAATTTTATTAACGATGGGGACGATGGTAAGGTTATGGTCAATAGCGAGGTAGAGATTCGATATTGTTTGAGCCTGAATACCCTGGGTGGCGTCAACCACGAGAAGGGCGCCTTCGCAGGCGGCGATCGCACGCGAAACCTCATAAGAGAAATCAACGTGACCCGGCGTATCAATCAGGTTCAGCACATAATTTTGTCCGTTATGAGGAAAGTCCATCTGAATCGCATGGCTCTTTATGGTGATGCCGCGTTCCCGCTCCAGATCCATATCATCAAGAACCTGTTCTCTTGAATCCCGCTCTGAAACGGTATTTGTCCATTGAAGTAAACGATCGGCAAGGGTTGACTTCCCATGATCAATATGCGCTATAATGCAAAAATTACGTAGGTTTTTCACGGGTGCAAAGATATAAAAAACAACGATTCATGGAAAGTCTAACGCAATAGCGTTATTGAACCATGAAGCGTGCGCAGGTTGATACCTCTTAGAGTGATTTCGTTAACATCGCACACGTAGAAATAAACGCCGTCGCTGCATGGCTGACTCGTGGTTTTATCCCTGCCATCCCAGTTTATATCAGGATCGGTACTACTGAAAACCATTCTTCCCCAACGGTCGAAAATCTCAATCCTTATATCAAGTACCGATTGATATGGAAATGGCTTAAAAAGTTCATTATGGTCATCGCCATTGGGGGTGAAAACATTTGGAAGGCGGTACAAAAAATCGGGACAACTATTTATATCAACGCACACGGTATCGCTCGCCGTACTGA
>JAPLDO010000238.1 GCA_026391715.1 Bacteroidota bacterium | reverse complement strand
GATGAGCCGACTTCTGGACTTGATCCGAACCAATTGATCGAGATTCGCAGCCTGATCAGCGAAATAGGCAAACTGAAAACAGTTATAATGTCAACCCATGTAATGCAAGAGGTTGAAGCGCTATGCAACCGCGCCATTATCATTCACAAAGGGAAAATTGTAGCCGATGATACTACTCAGAATTTACAACATCTTGCCACTTCAAGGGTAGTGATTAATGTTGAATTTCATTCTCCGGTTAAAGCTGCGGCGCTTCAGGGAATTTCAGGGGTCGTTCAGGTTAAAATGGATGGAAGCCTTTATGAACAATCGAATAATAGAACAATCGAACAATCGAACATTCGAAGTGGCAGGATGACTGATTTAACCCAAAGTAATTTCTGGCAACTCATTTCTGAGCCAGGCGTTGATATCAGGGCGGCTGTGTTTCAATTTGCCGTTGACAACAAACTGACTGTCCTTTCCCTCCAGCGTGAAGAGCAAAAACTTGAAGAGGTATTCCAGGAACTGACAAGGAATTAAAAAATATTCTTATTTTTGCAGCAGAAATAGTGGACAGATTTGATTGATTGCAACCACTGGAAAAAAATGCTAAACCAACATTTCCTTCCTCCAATCTCAAATCAATTTCATTATTCTAATTGGCAATTCTTAATTCTTAATTCTTAATTCTTAATTTTAATCAATTGATTATGGGATATTTATTTACATCGGAGTCCGTTTCAGAAGGACATCCGGATAAAGTTGCCGATCAGATATCGGATGCGTTGCTTGATGAATTTATGAAGTGGGACCCCGAATCGAAGGTGGCATGCGAAACTTTTGTAACCACTGGTTTGGTGGTATGCGGCGGTGAAGTTCGCACACAAGGCTGGGTTGATGTGCAGGAGACTGCGCGACGCGTGGTACGCGAGATAGGCTATACAAAAGCCGAATACCGTTTCGATTGCGATTCGTGCGGTGTGATTTCTACCATCCACGAACAATCGCAGGACATCAACCAGGGCGTAGTGCGCGAAAAGAAAGAAGACCAGGGCGCCGGCGACCAGGGAATGATGTTTGGCTATGCCTGCCGCGAAATGGAGAACCTTATGCCGATGTCAATCGAACTGGCGCACATTCTGCTTCAGGAACTGGCTGAAATCCGCCGCGAAGGCAAACAGATGAAGTATCTTCGCCCCGACAGCAAATCACAGGTTACAATTGAATATGATGATAACGGAAAACCTGTTCGCATAGATACGATAGTTGTGAGTACGCAGCACGACGATTTTATTCAGCCGAAAGATAAATCGGCGGAGGCTGATAAAGCAGCCGAAAAAGCTATGCAGGATAAGATTAGCGAAGACATCAGGAAAATCCTGATCCCACGTGTGAAAAAAACTTTGCCGGCGAAAATCCAGAAACTTTTTCAGGGCGATTTTAAACTTTTTGTGAACCCAACCGGTAAGTTCGTAATCGGCGGTCCTCATGGAGACACCGGACTTACAGGACGCAAAATTATTGTGGATACTTACGGCGGTCACGGAGCCCACGGCGGCGGAGCTTTTTCGGGAAAAGACCCTTCGAAGGTGGATCGTTCAGCGGCTTATGCAGCTCGTCATATCGCCAAGAACATGGTTGCCGCCGGCATTGCCGATCAGGCGCTTATCCAGGTGGCTTATGCCATTGGTATTGCTCAACCTGTGGGACTTTACGTGAATACATTCGGAACTGCGAAAGTGACAGACAACAAAGGAAACGTACTGCATGATGGCGTTATCGCCGAAAAAATTAACAAGGTTTTCGATATGCGTCCTTATGCCATTGTGGAACGTTTTGGCTTGAAGAATCCTATTTACCAGCCAACTGCGTCGTATGGCCATTTCGGACGCGACTATTTTACCAGAGAAGTCGAAGTTTTTTACCCTGTGAAAGGCGCGAAACCAACGAAAGTCAATGGAAGCGGCAAAGATGTTTATTTGAAAAGCGTTGATTTTTTCGCCTGGGAAAAACTTGATTTCGTTGATAAAATAAAGAAAGAGTTTGGGTTGAAATAATTGACTACATTATCCTGATTTTTTCAGGAACATAAAGCCGGGAAAGAATCTAAAAATTTCACGTTCCACGTTCCAAGGCAAAAACGAGAGAGTCATCGTTTAAATGCCTTAGAAAAATAAATACTTACTTGTCAACCGGTGAGGTTATGGCGCTGAAAGGAATCCGAAGGTCATAAAGAGTAGATACTTTTCGTAAATTTCGAAGACCCAGTTTCGACGGAGAACCGGACAGTGAAACGCAGGAACAGATTTTTGATGTTTACAAAGAGTTTGTCAACCGCAGAACAAAACCCCATAACTTTCCGGTTGAAATTTTTTTGGCTAAAGCCAATATTGGCAATCTGTTGCTTCTGCACCCCGGACTGAAGTCCGGGGCAATTCATAAGGCGCTTAGACAACTTTATGCCATACCTTGTAGTTCAGCCCAGCTTTTGGGTAACCAAGCCAAAGATCAAATCAGCCATTGCGATGGCTTCCAGAATCTGTGATTTTGTTAAAATGATAATAGAGTCGGGATATCTTATCTGAACAGCATACCTTGAAATCCTGTCAACTTCTTCAAAATAAACATCAAATGAACCATCCTTTGTGGAAGTAAGATTCAGTAAATATCCAAGATCATGAACCGGCTTGAATTCTATATCAAGGGAGACAAGGTAACCTTTTAATGCCTTTTCAATCGCCTGCTGACAATGAAACGAAATTACATCATTAAAGTCGGGCAGATGTGAAGCAACTATTTTGGCGGTCTCCAAATCGTGTGTGGCTTTCAGAAGCCAGGATTGAACAAGTTCATTTGGTGGCATAAAGGACCTTTCCCGACTTTAGCACATCATGAATAAATGTAAATTTTTGCTCCTTGTCCTTTGCAATTTCAGCAGGTGTGTAAACAAGGATATCCATGGGTATAAAAAGATCCCTCAGCGCCTTGTGTATTCCGGCAGCCCTGTTTATCGGGTTTTCATTCGTCTGCTTGACAAGCAGAAGATCCAAATCACTTCCTTCATGTGCATTGCCGCTGGCATAAGAACCAAAGAGGATGACCATCTCAGGTTGATAGAAATCAACAATCCTCGATACTACCTGATCCATTTCCAGTTGAGATACCATTTAACCCAATTTGCTTTTCAAAAGTACACAAAAAACGGCGAACAGGAATTATTGGTAATCGAAAACTTTGGTTTGACAGGTACTCCGGTTAGCCCATATCGGTGGATCAGTCCTGCTACTCATTGCTTCTTCATGGTTTTCTGTGAGGCTTCTGTTTATCTATAACAACTCGATTCTCTCCATTCTGATTCAATTTATTTGCAGCCCACCATCTTGTTTACAGCAAGCTCTCTTATATTAACCGGAAGTATTAGCTCCCGGTCGCTTAGTGTGCGTCTGGGCGCACCTAATCCCGTAAGCAACGAACAGGTTGCCCGTAACCCTGCCAGCCAGTCGCACTGTGTAAACTGCTTAAGTAGTAGTACATGAACCGGTACCAAGCATTGTCTGGAAAGGAAAAAGTAGAACTCCACCAGGAGCCGATAACGCCAATGTCACTGAACGTGCCATTTGAGCTGCGGCTGCCTGCCGGGACGGACGAAAACCCACTTTCGTTGGTGGCTCCGGTATTGGGTGAATTCCATAACCCTGTACCGGCTTGAATTGTACCGGTGGTTTTCATTTTTCCGCCGGCTACACTGGTTCCTCCAAGAAACGTAGTCACCGTAGTCCACTGTGCATCAGTTGGAATATGCCAGCCCGATGGGCAAATCCCCTGTGCTCCTGCAGTGTTCACATATTGCATCATCTCGTTCCATTGGTATAAGCCACCGTATATATTGCAATTCGATTCAAGGTCGCTGTAACAATACTTTTCAATGATACTGTTATTGGTTTGATTGCCCGAACCATTGATTTTTGTGCCGATGTTGAGGTTTTCCCTCAGCCAGCATTGGGTGCCAATTTGAACCGTATTGTAAGTTTTCCCATCCCGTGAATCGGTAAAAGGTTGCCCGCATGGCTCGCTGGTACTTGCAATCAGTTTGACTTTGGTTTGAACGCTGTAAGTGTTGTCGTTGCTGCCTTTGCCGTTCCAGATTATGTGCAGGTTGTTGCCCGGCGCAACTGCCCCGATACTCCCGGACAGGAAAGTTGAAGCGATTGGCGTAAAGGTGGTTCCATTGTTGAAACTCGCCTCCATGATTATGTAATAAATGCTTGCCGTGCCAGAGAGATTATAGTAAACATCAACATACCCGCTGCCATCGGTTCGCCCGGAAACCTGAATGTTGCTGACGGTGGCAGATTGGGAAAACAGCGATGAATATATTGTCGTCAAAAAAACTATAAATAGAAACTGCCTGTTCATGATCATTGTTTTTTAGATTCTGTTGCAATGCAAATGAGAACTGCTTTCAAATGCTCCGGACTTCAGTCCGGGCGATTCATAAAGCGCCGGGGGGTGAGGTGGTTTTACAAAGAAAGGAGCCAGCGGTTGAGGTGGCTTTGCAATATTGCCCTCCTAAAAACCTGCCATGTTTTCGGAAACAATCAATTTCAGATTGTTGCAATCTTTAAAGAACAATAGCTCATCCTGATTCACCATTCTTCAATCAATCATAGCAACTCAAAATGCTTTTTCACCCTGACATATTGTTTTTTACCTTTATCATTCTTCTTCTCACGGATTTCTTTTTCTGAATCAAGAAAACGGATTGTGCTGCCATCAGGTATTTTTTCCAACATTTCCGGATTGGCGAGTAATTGGTCAACAAAATCAAAGGCGACAACAATGTCCTTTTTAATTTTTTCCCTATTCGTCATGTTCTATTTGATATGATGAATTGTTCTTTATACCATTCCCATCTGTCCTCAATATCCTGTCGTGCGAACAGCAGTGCAAAATTCAAATCGGGAACATCAATGGCTTTCTTTTCTTTCGATCCGTCATAAGATATAATATCCCGGTGAAAAAAACCATGCGCACAGTCATATCAAACCACGGGTTTCCAATGTCCGCTGATCAATATTTCATACTGGACAACAAGGCCTAAAATCTTACCCCTATCCTTATTAAACCTGAACCGTAAGCGGTCTTCATCTTTTGTCCCCAATGCAATGAAAAACTCAACTTTATTCATTTCAACTCCATCTTGTTGCAAATTTAAGATAAAAACCCCAACGCTGCGCTTTCTCCCGCCAATTCACCACCCCACCATAAATCCATCCCCAAAAAGGAAGGGACTATCAGTGCTTTCCCCGGCAAAATCTACTCCCGCATAATGAACCAAAAATCTTTGTCCGCTACTCATTGCTTCCTCATGGTTTTCTGTGAGGCTTCTGTTTATCTGTAACAACTCGTTTCTCTCCAATCTGATTCAATTTGTTCGCAACCCACCATCTTGTTTGTTGCAAGCTCACCTATATTAACCGGAAGTATTAGTTCCCGGTCGTTTAGTGTGCGTGCTGGGCGCACTTAATCCATTAAGCAGCGGCAAAATTCATTAGTTCTATTCCATTTCTCATAATTTCAGCTACTATCGGGTTTGTAGCGAGAAAGTCTGATTAGAGAAATGTCAATCCAATTTTTCGGTTTAGCCCTTTCTCAAATATCCTTATCAAAGTTGATAATTGAATATTTCCTTTGGCATTTTCAATCCTTGAAATATAGCTTTTTTTTGTTCCTGCTTTTTCAGCCAATTGTTCCTGAGTCATTTTTGATTCTTTCCTTGCTTCTTTAAGCATCTCACTCACAATGAACATCTGTGCTTTTTCTTCATATTCATTACGACTGTCGGTACCGATTTTCCCGTGTTCTCTTTCTAATAATTCGTCAAACGTTGTAATTCCCTTGTAATCAGTCATGACTTTTGATTTTTTAGTTGAAAATATTCTTTCTTGAGCCGCATTGCCCTGTCAATTTCTTCTTCGGGTGTTTTCTTCGTTTTCTTCTGAAATCCATTAAATAAAACAACCAATCTGCCTTGGTCAAAACAGCAAAAAATTCTGAAAATATTTGATTGATATTCAATTCTTATTTCAAAAAGCCCTTCAGATCCGGATATTGGGGCAAGAAACTTCACCGGTATTCTCTCCACCTGCTTAATCAATTCGAAAACATACTTGATCTTCATTTTCACTTGATCATCAAGGCTTTTATAAAAATTAATAAAATAACTTCCATGAAAAATAATCTCTCTTTTCATACCACAAAGTTATCTCAAATGATAACAAATCAAAAAGTTTTTAGTGGAAATCTGCTTTGAACCCCAACCAAAGTTTCTAATAGTCTTAGAAATCCCGTAAGCAACGGACAGAAAACTGCAAACTCTCTACCATAAACCGAAAAACCTTGCCACTCCGCCACCCACTTCTCCTCAACCCACCTCAACCCCCGACGGAGCTTCCTGAAAAACAGTAAAATCGCAAATCCGGCATTCTCCTCTCCTCAACCCACCTCAACCCCCGACCCCTTCTCCTCAAACCCACCTCAACCCCCGACCCCTTCTCCTCAAACCCACCTCAACCCCCGGCCTCTTCGATGAAAACCCACCTCAACCCCCGGCCCCTTCTCCTCAACCCACCTCAACCCCCGGCCTCTTCGATGAAAACCCACCTCAACCCCCGACCCCTTCTCCTCAAACCCACCTCAACCCCCGACCCCTTCTCCTTCAAGGGTAAGGAAGCTACTTTTGATTATCAAGCACATATCTCTGAAAAGCCCGTAAACAGTGAATAGTTGTTCGTCATTGTTACATGGTGTTACAGCATGTTTATAACTTTTACTGACAAGTTTGTCAGTTATATTGACAGTTCCGTATCTTTGTACTGACAAATTAATCACACTCAGATA
>JAPLDO010000127.1 GCA_026391715.1 Bacteroidota bacterium | reverse complement strand
ATACCACGGCAGGTCATCCGGCGTTTGAACTGACATTGAGGCGCTGCCTGCAAACTGTCCTCCCTGCAAATTAAATCGCAACTCTCCTTTCAGGATGTCATCAAGATTGAGGTTGCACTGACCGTTAAGCGAACTAAGATTATGGTTATACTCTAAAAAGCCTTCCGATACGGTTTGTCCAAACACAACAAAACTTCCTGACCCTTTAAAATAGCTCATCGGATGCACCAAAACCCCGAAATCATCAAGTTTGACCGGCGATCCCAATTCCGGTATTTCAAGCCCGGTTTCAATATCCACATTGGCTAAAACCTTCCAATCTTCCGATGCAAGATCATCCACGCCTCCGGTCATTTCGGTTATAAACAACCCTGTGGAGCCTATCGGGATTTTAGCTCCAAGCGTTACAATCAGCTTATTTATCGCGCCCTGCACGAACTCGATCTCAAACCCGATTTTGAGGAACTTCAATCCAAAGGCATCCTGCATCTCAACGAAGTCGCCAAAGTTTGTCTCTGAAACAATTTTGCCATTTTCATCCCTCACTTCAACCGGCAAACTGTCAATCCCTTTTGGCAAACTATCCGATTGGTCTCCGATGGCTTCCGGTAAGCCTGGGATTACCATACTTATTGATCCGCCATAAAGTTGTTCCGCCGTATTGAAATAGAGGGTCAATTCTTCGATATTGACAAGCCCCAGATTGATATTGCTTGCCGATATGTCGGCGCTCATGTCAACTCCGTTTGTGTGCGAAACAATAATGCTGCTTCCGACTTCGCTCACATAGAATGCAGGATCATCCGGGTTTTCTGTTTCAATTGCGCCAAATATTTCATCTATCGGATAAGGCATTTCAACTATGGCCTTGCACTCCGCAAAGTCGCCGTCCGGGTCAATCACAAACTGGCCAATGGTCATGTTGAACCCGCCGATGGAGGGCGTTCCGTCAATGAGCCCGGCGTAGGTTTTTGGTTCCAGGTTGTTGTCGTTGATCTTGTAAACAAAAGATACGGATGACCCTTTCAATATATAATCTCCTGGATAACCGGCGATGTTTTTCGAGAAGATAGTCCCTGAGCCACTGATCTCCGGTTTCACCAGATAACTGCGCTTGTCAATCTTTACAACCCCGGAGAAATAGAGGATGTTGTTGATGGAGACGTTTCCTGTCAGAGTGAAAAAGCCGGTAGGATTTTCAACGATATTGTCAGCATACGCCGTCAGCGACGGATTGATGGTGAGGGATGTGCTGTTTCCGGGCGTCAGGTTGACATTGATGGTTTGAGTGTTCGGGCCGAGAATTGAAACGTAAGCGTTGTAGCTTTCGTAACCGGTTTTGGTCACGCTCAGGTTGTAATATCCCGACAAGATCGAACCAAAATTAAAACTGCCGTTGGGCAGGCTGTTCGCCGAATAGTTTTGTGATTGACCGGTCAGGTTAATTGCGGCTCCTCCGATCCCAACGCCAGTATTGATATCCTTGACCGTACCCTGAACGGTGACCCAGACAAGTGCGCCGTTGATAGTAAAAAAAGCATTGCTCTCATGGATCCCCTCATTCCCAAACATATCCTTCGCCACCACCTTTATCTTCGCCTGGGTAGTGATGATAGCCGGCAGGTTAACCGAAGCGCTTCCTGTATTGGCAAGGTTTTGCGCGAGGGTATATGTGTTGTTTCCCGGCTGCGTGATCAGTTGAAGGGTGATGGGGTTTGGCTTCAGGTTGTCGTCGGTGGCAGTCCAGGTTACCGTTAGCGGAGCGGTATTGTTCACCACCTGCCCGCCATCGGGCGCAAGGAGATTGGCTACCGGCGATTTGGTGTCGAACGTAAACACCGGCGAAATAAACGATTGTGATTGTGCGATATGTGTTGAAAAGAACACAAACATCAGCAGCCAGGCAAAGAGGATTTGATTTTTCATGGGAAAAGATTATAAACTTGCTTAATGATGATGAAATTTGTAATGGGGTCAGAGAAGTGGTATCTATTCGAATTTTGAAGGGTAAATTTACTAATATTTCCTTACAAAACATTTTCCCAATTATTTTTTCTGTCCTTTTCCTTCGCCCCGGTTGTCGCCAGGTTTACCGATAAACCGGGTCTGACCCTAAAGCGCTGCGATTAGACTGAAACAGCCACAATGTCATCAGGCGCCAAAACATGGACGTTGGCGTCGCGAAGCGCAATTTTCTTTTTCAGGAACAGCGCCTTCACCATCGTTTTATCATGGGACAAAGGAAAATTCCGGCATTTTTGTTCCAATAAATTTTCCAATTCATCTCCGTTGGACGTTTCCGACCACTTCACCTCTCCAACAAGCAAAGCGCTTTTATCATTTGATTCTGCCAGCACATCAATCTCCAACGGACGTTCGCATTTCATCCATAAACAACCGTTCCGGCTCTTCATAAAGGATGCCGTTCCGGTCGAGTATGCTTTCGCGGATCGCGGCTTCAAAACCGGCAGATTTCCCAAAGATCGGCTGAAAAATAAACAGCAGCGGGCAAGTCTTTCTATCTCCCTTTCACGGTTAATAAATAGATATACTGTCATACAAAATAATTATGCATGACAAAGATTATGTTTTTCATGCATGATATCAAAATTATTATTGATTGATCGGTATCATACCAGTAATGATTGTCCAACGATTTTTTTTATAATTAAACATCTTGCATTCAAGAACTTAACCACAAAGTAGCACAAAGTATTCACGAAGTCGCACAAAGACTTTTATAACCGGTGGCGTCCCTTTCACGCCTTTGTGACTTCCTTCGCGCGCCTTTTTGGGTTACATTGTTGTTTGAAATCAAGTGGATCGCCATCAAGTCATCACTGGTCAGATTCATCAGAGTCAAATTTTACTGGTATAATTGTGCTCAATCAGAAATTATTATGTGCAGTTGGATTTTTATCCCGACGCCGAAAACCTGAAGTTGGCTTTGTCAGTAAATAAATTCTCGCAGATTAAACAGAAAAACAGGCAGATAAACGCAAATCATTCATGTTAATGGAACTGACAAAGTCCTCTCCCCCTCCCTTTTTTGGGGAGGGGGTCAGGGGGGTGGGGGCATTTTGGGGAGGGGGTCAGGGG
>JAPLDO010000049.1 GCA_026391715.1 Bacteroidota bacterium | reverse complement strand
GGGTTGGGGGGATGGGGTCTTTTTGGGGAAGGGGGATGGGGTCTAATGGCAGGAGCAATAGAGTGATGATGGTGGCAATGTGACAAAAAAATGACTTTTGGGAGTGGACACAATTTCATTATTGAAATGTTTTACGGCTATTATTTTGGCGCAATCTTCAGTAGAAAAAAGGCAATGAACCCAAAGATGATATTCGGGATCCAAACTGCCGGAAGCGCGGGTAAATCGCCGAAGGTGGCAAATACAGTGAAAACCTGCATGAATAAAATATAGATGAAGGTTAGAGCTAATCCAAGTCCGAGGTGAAACCCAATTCCTCCGCGAACTTTCCGGCTCGATACCGATACGCCAATCACGGTAAGAATGATGGTGGCAAACGGCGAGGCAATACGTTCATATTTTTTAACCTGGTATTTGATAACGTCAGGATCTCCACGCATTATCTTCTCTTTGATATGTTTCCTGAGAACAAAGTAGTTCATGGTTTTCACCTCTTCAATGTCTTCAATAAAATCAGCGGGTTTAAAAGACAACACTGTATCGAGTTTGGCGCCGGTTGAAATAGATTCGGTGATTCCGGCGATGTGCCTTCTGAAATAATTGGAGAGTTTCCAGACTTTTCTAAGGCTATCCCATTCAATTCGTTCCGCCTTCAGTTTGTAAACAAGTTCGCGGCCATTAAATTTTTCGAGAGTGAATTTCCATCCGGCGTCGGTATCTATGTTGAAGTTTTCGAGATAGATAAAAGTTCCCGGACTAATCTGCTTATGGATATTTTGTTCAGTGAAAGTTCTTTGATCTTTAATGTACTGTTTCTCAAAGGCAAACATACTTCTGTTGGTGTAGGGAATAAGGAAGTTTGCCAGAAAAAAAGAGAGAAGACCAAGTACGGTTGCAGAAACAAAATAGGGAAATAACATGCGCCTGAAACTTATGCCGCTGCTTAGAATGGCGACAATTTCAGAATCGGACGCCATGCGGGAGGTGAAAAATATCACCGCGATGAAAGTCAGCAGATAACTGAAAAGGTTAATGAAATAAGGAACGAAGTTGAGATAATAGCTAAAAATTATAGCGCTCACCGGAGCGTCATGCTTCAGAAAATCATCTATCTTTTCGGAAATATCAAATACAATGACAATGAAAATCAAGAGTATCATGGTAAAAAAAAATGTCCCCAGAAACTTCCTGATAATATAAAGGTCAATTGTTCGCATTTCTATGTTCTATTCGTTTGAATGGTTATTCGCCATCTAGCTACAATCTCTGCATCAATTGCTTCACCATACGCTCTTTCCATTCCATAAAATTTCCCTCGATGATCTTTTTTCTTGCTTCTTTCATCAACCAGATATAAAATCCCAGATTGTGTGTGGTCGCAATCATGGCGCTCAGTATCTCTTTTGAGATAAAAAGGTGACGCAGAAAGGCTTTAGAATAAATCTGGTCTGCAAAAACTTCGCCCTCTGATTCGAGCGGAGAAAAATCGTCCTTCCACTTTTCATTTTTAATGTTGATGATTCCATTCCGGGTAAAAAGCATTCCGTTTCGCCCGTTACGGGTGGGTATTACACAGTCGAACATATCAACGCCAACGGCGATGCTTTCGAGGATATTTGCCGGCGTTCCAACGCCCATGAGATAACGCGGCTTATCATTTGGAAGTATATCGCAAACGAGAGCTGTCATTTCGTACATCATCGAAGCGGGTTCTCCAACCGAAAGACCGCCAATGGCATTGCCTTCAGCGCCCTGATCTGAAATGAACTTTGCCGATTCAACCCGCAATCCGGGATAGACGCTTCCCTGCACAATCGGGAAAAGGCTTTGACGGTATCCATGAGGACAATCTGTTATGTTAAAATGAGTAATGCAGCGACTAAGCCAGTAGTGCGTTCGTTTCAACGATTTCCGGGCATAAGCTTCATCGCAAGGGTAAGGCGTACATTCATCGAACGCCATAATGATATCTGCGCCGAGCTGCCGCTGAACATCCATAGCCTTTTCGGGAGTAAATGCATGGCGCGAGCCATCAATGTGCGATTGAAAGATCACGCCGTCGTCGGTAAATTTCCGCATGGCGCCAAGTGAATATATCTGATATCCGCCGCTGTCAGTCAGAATTGGCTTTTGCCACCCATTGAATTTATGAAGACCGCCAGCCTTTGCAACAATATCGCTACCCGGACGGAGATATAAATGATAAGTATTGGAGAGCATGATCTGCGCCTTGATTTCGGCGTTCAGATCGTTTACATGAAGGGCTTTTACGGCTCCGGCAGTTCCAACAGGCATGAAAAACGGAGATTCAATAATTCCGTGATCTGTCGTCAATAAACCGGCTCTTGCCGATGAACCACCATCACGGTGCGAGATTTCAAATTTCAAAAGGTCTGTTTTTGCAAATTATCCGGCAAAGGTACAGGTCTTTTTATTCACATTTGACTTTTGTAACATCAGAATGAATAACTTTGACGCAGAAAAAGAATACTCATCAGATGTTTGATAATCTGTTAAATACGCAATTAATACCGATGACGCTTTTCGGGGCGCTGGGGTTCGTTTTTATCCTTAACATGGTTTATTACTGGTTTATTTTCAGTAGATTGGGACGGCATAAGGGGTATCGTGAAAGCGTCGGGGTAAACCATAAAAAGCCTCCGGTTTCTGTTGTGATTTGCGCACACAACGCCTGTCATCAACTTAAAGGTAATCTCCCATTGATACTTGAACAGGATTATCCCGACTTCGAGGCGCTCGTCGTCAATCACTCTTCTGATGATGATACACAGTATCTGCTGAATAACCTTGAAGAAAAATATCCTCATTTAACTACCATCAATATTAAGGAAGACCTCAACTTTTTCTCCGGTAAAAAATTTCCGCTGTCAATTGGCATTAAATCGGCTAAACATGATTTGGTTCTCCTTACCGACGCCGATTGCAAACCGGTATCAAAGAATTGGATTGATCGGATGCAATCAGCCTTTCGTCCAAATATTGAAATAGTTTTAGGTTACGGTCCGTACCTTCGCGAGGAAGGGCTGCTCAATAAACTTATACGATTCGATACTGCTCACATTGCAATTCAATATCTTTCTTATGCTCTTACAGGAATTCCATATATGGGAGTTGGCAGAAATCTTTCGTACAAAAAGCGCCTGTTTTTCAAAAGCAAAGGGTTTATTTCACATTACCGGATCAAATCGGGCGATGATGATCTTTTTATTAATCGCGTGGCGAAGCGATCGAATACCGCCATTATGATTAATCCTGAAAGTTATATCGTCAGCGAGCCAAAAACTTCGCTGGGGCAATGGATTACCCAGAAGCGGCGGCACCTTTCAACCAGCACATATTATCAACCGGCACATAAATTTTTACTCGGAATGTATGCATTCGGCGTCGTTTCGTTTTATACTTTGTTTATTATTTTACTTTCGTTGAATTGGTCCTTAATCCCTGTTCTGTCTCTTGTGGTTTTACGGCTGGCGTCGCAATACATTGTTTTTGCAAAATGCTTGCGCAGGTTGCACGAGAAGGATTTAATTCTTTTCATGCCGTTTTATGAGATCATGTTGATTTTTTTGAACGGCGGAATGATGATAGCCAACCTATTCAAAAAACCTGTACGATGGAAGTAGAGACTCATCTCACCGCAAAAGCAAAACGCGATTCCGAGCTGGTGATCAGGGCTCTCAAACATGGCGATCAACACGCTTACGCTGAATTATTAAACCACTACCGGGATACGCTCTATTATATCATGCTGAAAATGACGCGCAATCCTACCGACGCTGAGGATCTCACGATAGAAGCTTTTGGGAAAGCCTTTAAATATTTAAAGAACTACACAACCGATTATGCCTTCAGTACCTGGTTGTTTAAAATCGCCGCCAACAACTGCATTGATTTTCTGAGAAAAAGTAAAAGAATCCAGTTTGCCGATCAGGGTATTGAGGATGATGAAGGATCGGCAATGCCGTTTAATGTGCCATTCGACGGTTTGGACCCGGAGCAACTAATCATTGAAAAGCAGAAAATCAAACTCATGCATGAAGTTGTTGATAAACTTAAACCACATTACCGGCAACTGGTAGAACTGCGCTATTTTAAAGAATGGTCTTATGAAGAGATTGCCAGTGAACTCGGCTTACCTCTGGGAACCGTAAAAGCCAAATTGTTCAGATCAAGGGAGTTCCTGTATCAGGTGCTTCGATCGTGCCAGGAACGGATCTAACACTATGAAAAACCAAAATTCCATGACAGCAGAAGATTTTAAAAAAGCAATATTGGTAGGTATTCCCGACCAACTTCCGTCTCCTGTTTCTTATGATGTTGAGGCAAACCATGCTCCGGTTCGTAAAGAAATACTGACTCCTGCTGAGAAAAAACTGGCATTGCGTAATGCCTTAAGATATTTTGATAAAAAACATCATGCAGAACTTGCTCCCGAATTTGCCGATGAACTCAAACGTTTTGGTCGCATTTACATGTACCGTTTCCGTCCGGCATATCCAATATATGCCCGGAATATTTACCAATATCCTTTCAGGTCGCTAAAAGCTGCCGCAATCATGCTGATGATTCAGAATAACCTGGATCCGGCGGTGGCGCAACATCCGCATGAGCTGATAACTTATGGCGGAAATGGCGCTGTTTTTCAAAACTGGGCGCAGTACCTGCTCACCATGAAGTACCTCGCCACCATGACCGACGACCAGACGCTTGTGATGTATTCGGGTCATCCGATGGGATTATTTCCATCGCATCCTGACGCGCCCCGCGTTGTTGTTTCAAATGGAATGATGATTCCCAACTATTCAAAGCCTGACGACTGGGAGCGGTTTAACGCGCTTGGCGTGACGCAATACGGACAGATGACTGCCGGCTCGTACATGTATATCGGTCCGCAGGGAATTGTTCACGGAACAACCATCACAATTTTGAATGCCGTTAGAAAAGTTACTTCTGCGGCAATTGCAGGAACGGTCTTTGTCTCTTCAGGTCTCGGCGGAATGTCGGGAGCGCAGGCAAAAGCAGCCGTTATTGCAGGCGCTATTGGCGTTATTGCCGAAATCAATCCCAGGGTTGTGAAAAAACGGCACGAACAAGGCTGGGTTGATGAAGTATATACAAAACCCGAGGAGCTGGTTATCAGGTTAAGGAATGCCATAAGCAATAAAGAGGCGGTTTCGCTGGCTTTTCAGGGGAATATTGTTGATCTTTGGGAATACTTTGCCGAACACAAACTTCAGATTGAACTGGGTTCAGACCAAACCTCGCTTCATAATCCCTGGTCGGGAGGCTATTATCCGGTTGGATATTCTTATGAAGAGGCAAATATTATGATGGTAAAGGATCCTGATGGTTTTAAAAAAGCAGTACAGGAATCGCTTCGCCGGCATGTTGCCGCCATAAACAAAATGTCGGATAACGGTATGTATTTCTGGGATTACGGAAATGCTTTTTTACTTGAAGCTTCCCGCGCCGGGGCTGAAGTAATGAAGGCAGATGGATCATTCATTTACCCCTCCTATATTCAGGATATAATGGGTCCGTTATTTTTCGATTACGGTTTCGGTCCGTTCCGCTGGGTTTGTACTTCCTGTAAACCCGAAGACCTTGAGATCACCGATAGAATTGCTACCGAAGTTCTTCAGAAAATTGCAGCCGGTTCGCCAAAGGAAATTGAGTTGCAAATGCGCGATAATATCCACTGGATTCGGGAGGCTGGTAAAAACAAACTGGTGGTTGGTTCTCAGGCGCGGATTCTCTATGCCGATTGCGAGGGTCGTACCGAAATAGCCGCCGCTTTTAACGACGCAATTAATTCAGGCATGATATCGGCGCCAATTGTTCTTGGCAGAGACCATCATGATGTTTCAGGAACCGACTCGCCTTTTCGTGAAACATCCAATATTTATGATGGATCGGCATTTACAGCGGATATGGCTATTCAAAACGTAATCGGCGATAGTTTCCGCGGCGCTACCTGGGTTTCCATTCATAACGGCGGCGGCGTTGGCTGGGGCGAGGTTATAAACGGTGGCTTCGGGATGGTTCTCGATGGGTCGGCAGATGCTGCCCGACGGTTAAAAATGATGCTTCACTGGGATGTCAATAACGGTATTGCAAGAAGAGCATGGGCGCGGAATGACGAAGCGATTTTTGCCATCAGGAGAGCTATGCAGGCAGAACGCAAACTCAGAATTACCCTGCCAAACCTGGTAGACGACGCCCTGATAAACGATATTTTTTAATTTTATCAGAAATTCTTTGCAGTAAGTATCTGCATTTTGATATCCGGATCATTTACTGGATTCACCACCAACTGCTGGATAATCCCGTTATGAAAATTTAACCAGAGATAAGCCGATCGTGTGATTTTACCCTGAACGGCAGCAACAGGTTCGGTGTATATGTACTGATTACATATAAAGTCGCCGATTGCGGTAGTAACAACCACATCGGTATATAAAAGGGTTAAAGTAACAGTATCCTGATTGAGATTGGTCTTATAAACAACACCCGGTTTTGCATAAATTGGAATGCTTATTGGATGAATACTGATAGTTGCATCATCCTGTATTAGAAACTCCGCAGGCGTCAGATTCCATTTAAGCGGAATATTCTGATTTGTCCACCCGCAGGAATGTGTTGATTCGCCGGTAAAAAAATAGTCTCCTGTTTTTTGGGCAATAAGTTTCTGAATCTGGCATGTATCCCCACTTTTTTTAATGACCTGATAAGTCCAGTTATTAGTGGCTTTGGCAAAAGTGAAACATGGAAGCGTGTCTTTTGTTGCCGGTGATTGAACGAGCGTTCCGCTCCAGTCAACATATTCGCTTCCGGGATTTCCACATTCATTTCCGGAAATGCGGATATCCATGGTAATCTCGTCAATAAATGAAGCATAACCACTCAGATTCCAGTTTTGACAGACAGGGCTGGAAGGATCGGTATTGAAAACCTTGAAATAAAGCGTGCCGTTCTGGAATTGAAATTGCCTGAACACCCTCGTTTCACTAAGATAGATGATGCCGCCGAGCAATGTTCCTCCCTCTTCAGGAAAAATCAGAAAATTGCCGGTTTCCTTCATTTGCTTGTTGTTTTTAAATGTCGTAAGCGTCCCCGTCCAGGTTCCGATAAAATCCCCCTGACTTTTAGTCATCGGATCAAATGATTTCTTCTTACAGCTTGACGTTAAAATGATCAAAGCTGAGAATAGAATGATGGCTGGGTGGTTTTTCATGTGGATTATTCTAAGGTTGTTTAATCAAAATAAGTATATTCATATTTTAAAATATAATGCCTGCTTATCATTCTTCCCTGTCCGTCAATAAAAACTTCCACTTCATCGGGTTGCCCGTCGTTATTATAATTTCGTTTAATAGACATAATGACTTCTCCATTTTCATCAAGTTCCTCTTCTGATATCTCCTGACCGGATTCGTTAGTAGTGATACGCGACTGATTGGAGGAAGTTGAACCAGTTGAAGGAATTGCAATTAAATTTCCATCCCCGTCAAAAGTTTCGTGATTAATCAGGGTTTCGTTTTCATAAGAGAAAATTTCCGTTTGTTCAATTTCATTTTCATCGTTAGTAACAACCTTCCTTATCAGGCGGCCTGCGTCATTGTAAAAATAATCAATCGTATCAACCGATCCATCCTGATAATTCTTCAAAGCCTGTATAATTTTGCCTGAATCGCTATTGGTGTAAACCACCTCTTCGGCAAGTTCGTTTTCTTCGGGAAAATAGGATTCCCGTTTGAGCCTGCCCAATTCATCATATTCGTAACCAATCATTTCCTCGAATGCGCCATCCTGCGTATATCTGATCTCCTTGAGCGGTTTGCCTGCGGGGTCAAATTCGGAGTAAAGGTTCAAATTACCCTGAATATCCAATTCCTCATCCATTAGATTTTTTATAATGTAATCAAACCGGGTGACGGCAATGCTTTTGGTTTTTTTGACCATACGGGTAAGATATTTGCGTTTTTTTTATTTCAGCTATAAAATTACGGTAATTATTCAAACCTTCACATATCAAACCTGTATTTTATTGTAAATCATTATCTGTAAGAATCTCTATTGGGAAAAAAAGACTGGGTAGCCAGTCTTTTTTTTTGCCTCTTCTACATTTTGGTTACTCTTTTTTTGGGTTGCTAACCGCTGAAATAAGCCCTTTTGTTAATGAATTACGCGATTTCATGCAATGATGTTAATATCTCATTTATCGGATTTAACTATAAGATATTGAGTGTTTAAGGTTTTGGATTTTGTATAGGATGGAAACTTTTATGAAAAAGTTATTAACAATTGGTTCACCTTTTACAAAATTCCTGATTAACCATAAATTTCTTTGTATGAGACTTCGCTATACTGATGAGGAACTTCTGGATGGTTTAAGGAAGAAGAAAGACTATTTCATCCAATTCCTTTACAATGAGTATGGTCCAATCATCAGGCATTTTGTACGACAAAATTCAGGTAATGTTCAGGATGTTGAAGATATTTTACAGGATTCCCTGATTGTTTTATTTGCGAGTGTAAGATTACCATCATTCAAACTGGATTCGAGCTTAAAGACCTATTTTATTGCCATTTCGAAAAATCTATGGCTTCAGCGACTTGAACGCAAATACCGGTTAATGTATCAGGCGGATTGGGAAGTTAATGAGCCGGTTTTTTCATATTCACCTGATGAGGATGAAATAAAGGAAGAAAACCTTGAGCGCCAGAGGTTATTTTTTAAACATCTGTCAGAATTGCCGCAGGAGTGTCGCCGGTTACTTGAATTGTATTGTTTAAAGGTTCCATATCGTGAAATTGCCAGGTTAATGAACTATAAAGATGAAATTTATGTAAAAACCAGGAAATACTCCTGTAAAAATCTATTGCGAAAAAACATAATGAATGATCCCGATTACCAACAATTTTTAGATTATGATGAAAATAGAAATTACAAACAACTGGATTGATCGCTATAGCGAGGACGATCTGAATGAAAGTGAGAAAAAAATATTTATGACAAATCTTGGGCGAAATTCGATGCTTCGCAAGGAATTGCTCATTGATACCCGATTAAACCGTTTTATGGAAGATAAAGAAACCATCGAACTGATGCGAAAGATAAAAAACATTGCAGGTAAACCATACTTAATCAGGTGGAGGTTCACAAGGCTTATGGTTGCCGCGTCGCTTCTTTGTCTGATTACATTCGGGGCTGTCTATTTTCTTCTGCATACTGATCCCGTTAAAACGCTTCGGGTTAGCGAAAGAAATCTTAAACCGGAACCGGAAACCAGGAACGGGATTTCCCAGGCGATGAACCGGATAAGAGAAGTACGGGAAATTGCCGACATAACGCCAATAACCCGAAGGGAAGTAGCCGCCATACCGGTTAACAGTGAAATTTATAAGCCGATGATCGAATATGAATTATTAGTAGGCGCTGTTACCCGAAACTCCATAGTCAGAATGGTTTCGCCAGCTTCGGAAGTTAAGACGAAGTTGAATTTGCCGATATGGTTCAAATGGACTGGCGGGGATAAATATGTTCAGGTTTACATAATTATTATGAACAACAAGGGTAAAGCGGTATTTTCTTCACCCGAAATCGGGAAAAGCCAGTCTTATATGGTGGAACCATCAAAGTTGGGAATAGGTCTGTTTTATTGGAAAGTATTGGTTAATGACGAAATAATTATGATTGGAAAAATAGTTACATATTAATCGTTAAATTCATTTTTATGAACCAATCTATGTTTCGCATTTCATTATTTATTTCCGGAATTATGATTTCCATTTTTCCCGGAGGCGCGAAAGCACAGGAATACTGTGGTGGGGAAATTGATGAAAGTATTCGCGCTTATCTATCGCAGGAAGAGGTGATTTTACTATATGTCCTCACAGATTCTGTATTATCGTTGACCGCAGTTGATTGCCATTCTGCTGTTAAAACTACCGTTACCCTGAATAACTTGTTCTGGGAATGTTTAAATGTTTACCGCAAGAAAATCAAATCGGCCGACTTCGAAAATTTTTATGCTTACAGTGAATTGTTGTATTTATATCTCGTTGAACCGGTTCAGGATATCCTTATAAACAAAAACCGGTTGATCATAGTCCCTGATAAGGTTCTGGAAGAAATACCCTTTGAGGCGCTAACTACTGATAAATTACCAGTATCTGACGCAAAATCAGACGCGCCGAATTTTTTAATAAATAACTTTGAAGTGGTATATCGTCGCGCCGAATTTTTAGACTGCTGCAATCATACAAATGGGTTGGACGATTGCCAGGATAATCAGGATGAATTTCGGTATGCTTTTATTGGGTTTTCGCCCGAATTTGCAACTAACGGTAATTTTTGTGCGCTGCCCGGTACAAAAGCCGAACTGTTAGCAATTGGATCGCTATTCCGAAAAAACGGACTATCATCGCGGTTGGTTGAAGGATCGTCGGCAAAAAAAGACTATTTTACAAAAATGGTGAGCAGAGGGAAAATCATCCATCTTGCTACACATTATTATAATGGCTCCGATTGTCCGTATAATAACGGGTTTCTTTTTTGCTGTAATGAAAAAAACGATTCACACAAATCTGCGAAAGAGGATGTTTTAACAATCGGGGAAATCTGCAATCTTCACTGCAATGCCGACCTGGTTGTACTGAATGCCTGTTCATCAGGAATAGAAAGATTACAATCGGGAAAATACCGCAATGTAATACCGGAAGTTTTTCTGACAGCCGGAGCGCGAAATATTTTAACTACTCTCTGGAACGTAACCGACAAGTTGACATCGCCATTCATGGCGCTATTTTACCGGTTGCTACTTGAAGGCAAGAGTTACAGCGGCGCATTACGGGAGGCAAAACTACAAATGATCAAACACCGTGAAACCTCGCTGCCAACTGTGTGGGCGCCATACATTCTTACCTCGCGCTAACAGACCTACTTTGCGGCAATGGTTTCAATTTCAACCAAAACCCCCATAGGAAGTCTGACAACGCTATATGCCGCCCTTGCAGGTGGATTTACAGAATAGTATTTTCCGTAAACTGCATTCATCGCAACGAAATTGTCCATATCGCTCAACAGACAGGTTGATTTAACAACATCAGTGTATTCATAGCCCGCCTCTTTCAGGATGGCGCCGATGTTCTTCATCACCTGTTCGGTCTGTTCTGAAATCCCCCCCTCAATAATTTTACCTGTGGCAGGATCAATGGGTATTTGCCCGGAAATAAATAACAGTCCGTTTACTTCAACAGCCTGGCTGTAAGGTCCGATGGCTTTTGGCGCATCAGTGGAGCTAATAATGTTTTTCATCTGGTTTGCATTTTGTGATCGTTATCAATATGTTGCTCCTACGGAGCAAAAATTTCAACATTTCGCTATCTTCTTAATTGGCATAATCCCTGAAATCGCGCTTCTTATTCAATTTCAAATCCTGTAGAATCGAGGCTTTGACATTGATGGAGAAATTCCAGCTTTGCTGCCCGCCTTTGGGAATCCAGCCAAAACGCATCTCCCAGCAATGAAGGTCGCGATAAACATCAACGGAGGTGTAGGATAACTGGTTATTTACAAAATCCCATCCCGAAGTAAGTGAAATTTTCCATTTTGGAGTGATGTTCAGTTGCCCGTTAAAATTTAAGGTTTGAGTTAATTGCGATACTCGCGTCTGCGAGGTATTGTTCCATGATTTACCGTAGTGGAAATTATAATTGACCGAAAAACTCCAGGGAATATCAAAATCAACATAGTAATCATAATAATCCATAACATCCTGCTGTTCCATTGGCGTTCCTTTGACGGGAGTTTTTTTCCCTTTGATTTTTTCGGAAGAAAGCGAATAGGAAAAACCCATATCCCAGCTAGTGTTGTCGAGCCGGATAAGTCGGCGATTAGCTTTCCATTCGGTAGTATTGGTTCTCCTGCCCAACGAATCCCGCGCATACATATCCCAGATGCTGCCATACTGTATGGTTAATCCTTTGATCAGGCTGGTGCGTCCGGTAACTGAAATTAGCGACCAGTTAACAGAATCCCGCGCAATATCATAAGAACACCGGATTGAAAGATCGTCAATAAGCGCAATTTTTTTTATGCCGGTGATGGTATCTTTGCGGTTTCTCACTTTCATTTCAAGGTTATTGCTGATTGAAAAGGAGATCATCCCCGATTTCTGACCGGGCGGACCGCCATAAATCGCCCGCTCAAAAATGGAGTAAGTTGCGGGATTAGTTTGATTTGTGTCATTTTCAATGTACCTGTAATAGCCTATTCCCGGAGCGCCCCAGTTAGGCGTATAAGAAAACGAAACCGATGGGGTTACCATGTGCCTGATCGCCTTTATAATCCTGCCTTTAAACTGGTACATACCATAAAGCCTCGTATTTATTGAGGATGACACAGAAAAATCAAACCCATTTGTAAAACCAGGAAGGTTTTTGGTTTTATAACCGGGTAGAGTAGTGTCGGAGCCATTGACAATAGTATCCGACTGGTAGTATTTTCTTGTGGAAGTCATATACATCCGGTCGCTGATGTTCATGGAATTTGACCAGTTGAAATATTTAAGCACCCTGAATGATCCGGAGATGGGGAAACTGTGACGCATTCCGTTTTGCATTGAATCGGGCCAGCTCCCTTTCATAAAGTTGGAATCAACAGTATTGTAACGGTTTTCGGCGTCGAGGTTGTATTTCATGCTAATCTGCTCATACCACCTCATTTTTCCTACGGGATTTTTCCTTCTGAAAGGATAAAACTGATTAACCGAAAATGAGAGTTGCGGCAAGGTAACGTTGATTGTTTTGTTAACCGTGTTCTGACTATGATTGAAGTTTAAGTTAAGATAATATTTCCCCGCCCAGTTTGTCGAATAGTTGATACTCGACTGGAAGGTATTCGACAGATAGGATTGTGTACTTGAAGCAAGGTTATATTTGTTGAAGGAGTTGCTGACGATATTAACATTGGCTGAAAAACTGCTACGGGGGCGCGCTTTCCCATCCTGGCTGTGAACCCATCGAACCTGAAAATCCTTCCTTTTCTGATAATCCGGCGAATCGGCGGCGCCCAGAATATTTACGGCATAACTGAAATTTAAACCGCCATTATAGTGGTAGCGTTTGTTATACCGTAAAGTTGGTTTAATAGCCCAGCTTCCTCTGGTATAGATATCTGCCTGTACCTGAAGGTCCATATACTGATTCATAGCCCAGTAATAACCGAAGTTCTCGAAATAAAACCCCCGGTCTTTCGATTCGCCGTAAGTAGGCATTAAAATACCCGATCGCTGACCGCTTCGGTTTGGGAAAAAACCAAATGGAATCAAAAGCGGCGTTGCCACATTGGCAATCTCCATATACGCCGGACCGGTAATAACCCTTTTCCCCGGAATTACCTTGCCCTTATTGAACCTGAATCCAAAATGAGGATTTCCTTCAAGTTCACAAGTGGTATATGTTCCCGATTTAATATAGGTTATATCGTTTTCCATCTTTTTTACAATCGTTCCATGGAGATAACCTTCATCCTGTTTCGTGATAACGGTGTTTATAAAACCTCTTTTCGTAGTGTAATTGTAATTGATTTCCTTCGATTTGAACTTTTGATCGCCCTGAGTAAATTCGGGATCGCCGGCTGCGTTTCCAATCGAATCCTTTCCTCCTTTAGCATAAACCTGGTTTTTGGGGAAGTCTATCTCAACATAAGAGGCTTTGAGGTTAATATCCTCATATTTGATATCGGCAGCGTTATAAAGAAATACCTTTTGCCCCTTGATCTCGAACCGTAGCGAATCCTTTGAAGAATAGTCAACTTTGGAATTGAGCGGATTTTTTTTTGCAGGCTTTTTAATAAGGCTGTCAGATTTCAGCGAATCGGCTTTAATCGAATCAGCTTTGATTGAACCTGGTTTGATTGAATCTGACTTTATCGAATCGGCTTTCACTGAATCGGGAAGTGAAATTTCAATTGTTCCTGAAGGTACAGGCACATTATCACCCGATTTATGCCGAATCGTATCCTGAGCGACCACCAGCGTGATTTGCAGGAAAACAAGAACCAAGGTAAGCAGGTAATGGAAAGACCTCGTTAAGAATTTAGATAACAATTTCTTTTCTGTATTCTGAGGTTTATGTTTTATCTTTGTTGAGTAAATAAATCAGAACATAAAAGCGTTAAATGCCACTATTTCCGGGCTTCAAAACTAATCAAAATATTGAGACGCCAGCCCTTTTTATATTACTTTAACAATCTGATGTTTCGATTACAAAGACTTAACGGAATTGTATTCCTGTTTATTATATTTCTCGCGCCCTGCCAGATTAGAGCGCAATTGAATACAGGCGTCCGAACTGTGGTTATTGACGCCGGACATGGCGGTCATGATCCCGGCGCAATTGGCAGGCAGTCGAAAGAGAAGAATATCAACCTTGCAATTGCCCTTAAACTCGGAAATCTTATTCAGCGAAATTTTAAGGCAATCAGGGTGATCTATACCCGCGACCGGGATCAATTTGTGGAATTGTACCGACGGGCTGAAATTGCAAATGAAAACAAAGCGGATCTGTTTATTTCAATACATTGCAACGCTAATGAAAGTCGCGCCCTGCAAGGCGCTGAAACTTATGTGATGGGGTTGCATAAATCAAAAGCCAACCTCGATATTGCAAAACTTGAAAATGCCTCAATTTTACTTGAATCCAATTATCAATCCTCCTACGACGGGTTCGATCCCAACAGCGACGAATCCTATATCCTGTTCAGCCTTTATCAGAATGCAAACCTCGACCGCAGTACAGACTTTGCAGTTGCCGTTCAGGATCAGATGGTGGAGCGGGTAGGTTTACAAAATCGCGGAGTAAGGCAAGCCGGTTTCCTTGTCTTATATAAAACAACAATGCCCAGCGTACTGGTTGAAACCGGTTATATCAGTAATGCAAAGGAGGAGAAATTTATTGCATCGTCGCAAGGGCAGGATTTCATTGCTTCAGCCATTTTCCGGGCTTTTAAATCTTTTGCCTCGCCGGGAAGTAAAATTCCAAATAACCAATCTTCGTTGGCACAAACAGATTCATCGCTTAAAGAATCAATAGAAACTATTGAAGCCAAAGCCGATTCTCAGCCCTCTGCGAAACCTGCCGTAACTATTCCTGCCAAAAGTAAAATCGTTATTCCTGATAAAAAACCTGACAGATTGCCGGCGCCTGGAAATAGTTTGGAATTTCGTATTCAGGTTGCAACCTCCGCAACCGGTTTGCCTGAAAATTCAAAGATATTTTCACTTTTTAAAAGTGTTTCCATGTATAAGCACGGAGGATTGTTCAAATATACAGTTGGGAATTATTCTGACCTGGCAAAAGTAAAGGTAGCTCTCGCTGCGGTGAGGGAAAAGGGGTATAGCGATGCATTTATTGTTATATTCAGGAACAATGAGAGGATTCCGCAGGAAGAAGCCGACAGCATATTCAGGAAATAAAGTTTTCTTTGTAAGTTTGCATAAATTAAGCCTCGTGAAAATAAGAAAAGAGATTAAAGTCGGTGTGGTTTTTGTGGTTGCCACAGCCATCCTCATCTGGGGTCTTATGTTCCTGAAAGGACTTGAGCTGCTGAAGCCCAGCCGCACTTTATACGCGGTGTATGATCATGTGAATGGGCTCGTGGCGGCAAACCAGATTTCAATCAAAGGCGTCAAAGTTGGGCAGGTGAGAAAATTATATTTTGATCCTCGCGATCCCCGGAAAATCATTGTGGAGCTTTACATCCTCGGCGATTATCCGATTGCAAAAAATTCGAGCGCCAGAATTTTTAACTCCAGCCTTCTCGGATCTCCTGAAATAGAGATTATTCCCGGCGATTCGAAAGTGTTAGCGCTGAATGGCGATACATTGCAGTCGCAAACAGAAGCAACCTTAGGACAGGAAGTGAACAGGCAGTTACTGCCGCTAAAAACAAAAGCGGAAAATCTAATTGGCTCCATTGACAGCATTGCTATTATTCTGCAACAGGTTCTGAATAAAAATACCCGCGAGAATCTGGTTGACGCCATCGAACATGTGAAGCAAACACTTGCCAACATTGCCCATACCACTCAGAACCTCGATACCCTGATGGGCTCGCAGCGAAATAACCTCGCCAGAATCATTTCCAATGTTGAATCCATCAGCGGCAACCTCAAAAATAACAACGAAAAAATAACCAACATTCTCACCAACTTTTCCGACCTCAGCGATTCACTCGCCAAAGCCCGGATACCGGCAACTATCGCTCAGGTCAATAATACCATCCTTGACCTTGATTCGATTCTTAGAAAAATAAACAAAGGAGAAGGATCTGTCGGGCAACTGCTTACCAATGACCAACTCTACAAGGAAGTTGAAAAGGCGGCGCGCGATCTGAATCTTCTGCTTGAGGATATTAAAAAGAATCCTGCGAAATATGTGAAGGTGTCGGTTTTTTAGGCGGAACTTTTCAATAAACCCTACCTTTGCCGCCAATGGCTTCTCAACTTAAAATTACGCCTCTCGAAAAATGGTTGCCGGTTTCCGCCCAACCGCTGGTAATTGCAGGTCCTTGCAGCGCCGAAAACGAGCGCCAGGTGATGGAAACTGCGGTTGGACTTGCCGAAATTCCCCAGGTCAGGGTTTTCCGTTCGGGAATTTGGAAACCTCGCACAAGGCCCGGTTCATTTGAAGGCGTTGGCGCAAAAGGGCTTAAGTGGCTTCAAAAAGTGAAAGCGGAAACAGGACTTTTGACAACGGTTGAGGTTGCCAACCCACGACATGTTGAAGAAGCCATTGATCATGGGATAGATATTCTTTGGATTGGCGCACGCTCAGTGGTGAATCCTTTCTCGGTTCAGGAAATCGGAGAGGCAATAGCCGGACATGACATTCCCGTGATGGTTAAAAATCCGCTCAACCCCGACCTGAAGACCTGGCTCGGCGCTATTGAACGGCTAAATTCACTGGGATTGGAGAAAATCATTGCAGTACATCGCGGGTTTTCCTTTTTTAACCATACGCCTTACCGCAATGCACCGATGTGGGAAATCCCCATTGAACTTAAAAGCCTCTGCCCTGATCTTCCGATCCTTGTAGATCCAAGTCATATATGCGGAAACCGTGAAAGATTGCTGCCTACTATCCAAAAAGCTCTCGACCTCGAAATGAACGGGATGATGATTGAAACCCACATCAACCCCGCTGCCGCGCTTACTGATAAAAATCAGCAGATCACGCCGGAACAGTTGGCGAAAATACTTTCTGAAATTATCCTGCGCCGTGAAACCGGAAACCTCGAATTTTCCAATAAACTTGAGGAACTTCGCTCAGAAATAGACAAACTCGACGAAGAGTTGATCGAAATACTGGCGCGCCGGATGAATGTGGTTGAAGAGATTGGTCACTTTAAGAAAGTCAATAAAATTACCATTCTTCAGTTAAAAAGGTGGAACAAGTTGTTGCGCGACAGGGTTGAAGCCGGTATCAAACTGGGTTTGAGCCGTGAATTCATCATGAGTCTGCTTCAATCGGTTCATGAGGAGGGAATTCAGCGCCAGATTGAGGTTATGAACCGCCCCGATTCTGATTAACCGCTACATCCATTTCTTGATTTTGAAGTAAACGAACATCAGAACTGCTATGCTAACCATAGCTCCGGCTACGAAGGCGAATGAAAACGGATGATCCTGCATCGGGAGTTTGATGTTCATACCATATAAACTGGCAATAAAAGTTAGCGGCAGCAAAATGGAGGAGATCAGCGTAAGAATCTTTATCACTTCGTTGGTTCTGTTTACCTGAAGCGAGTCGAAAGTCATTGAATACCCGCGAATAAGCTCCCCGTCATCCTCCACAACATCCCAGAGTTTCTGGAAATAGTCCATGATGTTACTCCAGTAATCCTGCATATTGCCGTCAAAACCGCGAATGGTTCCGTTTTGAAGTTTATTAAAAAGATCCATCTGGGGTTTGAACATGGTATTGAGCAGGATGATGTTCTTTCGCGTGACTGAAATTTTCTCAATTGTTGGTTCTGAATTCTTCCCGAAGAGCGCTTTTCCGCATTGGTCAACATCCTGGTCAACCAGGTCGACGAGCTTTCTGACGTCGAGCATCACATGGTCGAGAATCTGGTAAAGCAGAACATCGCTGCTTTCCACTTGCAGGCGATCTGTTTTCTTGTTTTTTTCCTTCCTGAACATTTCATAAACAAGCCAATGCGTGCGACCTATGCTGATAAGGTAATCTGAACCCAGAAAAAATTTTATTTCCCGCACCTCCACAAACCTCCTGTCTTCATCAAATGTTGGAAAATGAAGGATGATAAAATAATAGTTGTCATAAATGTCAATTTTGGGTCGCATGTTAACTTCTGTAAGGCAATCCTCGAGAACGAGATCATGGAAGTTGTACTTACTTTTCAGATTAGCGAGGTCATTCGCTGTTGGGAGGACGATATGCGACCAGGTTAATTTCCCGAAATTGATAGTTTCGATCACGGTTGTTTAGTTTGGTGATTTTGATAGTTTCCGGGTTGTTTCCAATAAAAGGAGCTGATCAGGCGCTGGATATCAGCTTTTAGAAAAGCGATTACAGGAGCAAGGGAGTCGTTATTTGGAACAATATCAAAGTATAATGCGCCTCTGACAAATTTTGAAGAGCTGTCGGTAAGATAAAACTGGTATGGTGAAGCTGCGTCGGCGCCCTGAATATCGTACTCCAAGCCATAAACACGTTTTTCCTTGTCAATATACTCGCGCTGTATTATTGCATTGGCTTTGGGAATGTGCTTATTTACCAGAGTGTAAGCGTCGTTTATATACCCTGCCAGATTTCCGTTTACCGGTTTATAACTGATGTGGAGCGTTGCTTTGAACTTTGGAAATCTGATATTTATCCAGTATGGTTCGGCAATTTTGCTTAGGTCGGGAAAAATACCGGCATACGTCGGATATTCAAAAGAATATGGAAAAGTTGTATCGAATAGCCGGTATTCGCTAACGGGCAAATCAATCCTGAAATAACCGCGGGGTTTCGGGGTATATGAATCGTTGCATGAGGAGATCAGCAGGAGGAGAAGAATGAATGAGTGGGGATTACGCATAGAAGCTGGTAAGTTGGTAAGTTGGCAAGTTGGTAAGATGGTAAGCTGGTAAGCTGGTGAAATTATACAACTTGCCAACTTGCCAACTTACCAGCTTGCAAGCTTGCGAACTCTAAAATGGTAAATCATCATCCGGCGTGGCTACATGATTTTCCTCTTTCGGCATTTCGGCGGATGCCGGGGCGCCGTTGTGGCCGCTGTCGCGCGAACCGCCAAGCATTTGCATTGAATCGCCGAGAATTTCATAAACGAATTTTTTCTGTCCCTCTTTGTCCTCATACTCACGTCTGCGGATACGACCTTCAACATAAATCGAGGCGCCTTTTTTAAGGAAACGTTCTGCCACTTCGGCGAGACTGCGCCAAAAAACAATGTTGTGCCATTCGGTATGCGTGGTTTTCTCCCCGTCTTTTCCTTTGTAGGATTCAGTTGTGGCGAGAGAGAAGGCAGCCTTCTTTACTCCGTTTTCAAAATTCTGAATCTCCGGGTCCTTTCCCAGATTACCAATCAGAATAACTTTGTTTATTCCTGTTGCCATGATAATTGAAATTTTAGTTAAAAACTCCGTGAACAAAAGTACTCAAATATTATGGTTAATCAGAAAAGGGGGCAAAAGGTAATACGTAAAAACGAACTTTTTTTCATTCTTATCCATATTTTTCTCAACTTTGCACGAAACCGTTTTTCGTTTTGAGCGTTAAAATATTGATAATCATCATGTAGATTGGTCATTTGCCATTTCATGTTTAACATTGAGGCTGCTTTATTACCATGAATCAAAAAACCCGCATCATCATCGGCGTCCTTTTTCTTATAATCACAGTTATCGTAGTTTCTGTTATCCGTATCAACCCGAATAACGTCACGCCAATTCAATCAACCGAATCAAAACATGCCCGAATTTTACTGGGACTTGGCAAAGGAATTGCGCTAAACCAGGGAATCACTGCCGTAAAGGATTATATTTCCGGCGTCGAACTGGTGTTTACTCAGGGTGGTCGTAATAACACAAATCAGAATACGTTACTTGTGCTGGATACTCTGTACAACATTCTTCACAAACAAACTTTTTCGTCTTCAATACTGAAAGAGGGAGATTACAACCTTTTCGACTTTTCAAAACCGGTGTATATAGGAAAAGGAAACCGGTTCTATGTTTCCTTGTTTTCCATTAATGGCTCCGAAGACAATTCCGCCTCGCCCTTGTTCAACCTTGCCGACTCAATAGGCGTTTTTTATACGTCAGAGCTTAATTCCGACGACGTTATTGGTTCGTTGAAGAATAAGCTGGCTCAGTACCATGGCAGTTTAATGCTTAAAACTTATGAAACCAATTACAGCCAATCATGGCTGCTAAAAATATTCCTCTACATACTTATCGTGGTTATTGCAGCTCTGATTGTTTGGTCGGATAAACTTAGCAGATACCTGATTAATTTTCACATTCGTCCCGAATATGCCTATCTTGCTTTATCCATCCCGTTTTCGCTCATTTTCACGTTTATAAATCCGCCATTCCAGGTACCCGATGAGGTAACCCACTTCAACCATTCCTACAATATTTCAGAATTTGGATTCCTCGATAAGCAAAAAACTGTTCCCTCGTCAATTAACAAAATGGAATCTGTTTTTAGTCATCTTCATTTTCGCGCCGGACAGAAGACCACTATGGCAGAAATACAAGTTCAATCGAATGTTAAAATTGAACCGGAGAAAAGAATTCCGTTTTCTTTTTCCGAATATACACTTCCGTACATGCCTCAGGCGATGGGCATTTTTATCGGAAAATGGTTCTCCTCATCACTCCTTACTGTAATGTATTTCGGAAGAATTTTCAACTTCCTCATTTCAGCCCTGATTATATTTTTCGCAATAAAACTAATGCCACACCCTTTCAGGTTGCTTTTTTTGCTGCTCGCCCTGATGCCTAAAACCCTGTTCCTATTTGGCTCTCTTTCTTATGACAGCCTCACAATCAGCCTTTCATTCTTTACCATAGCATTATTTTTTTATTATGCTTTTACCTGTGAAAAAAAACTGACCGTGAAGGATCTTGCATTGATGGCTTTGTCGGTATTAATGCTTTTGCTTTGCAAACCTCCCTATTTTATTCTTGGAGCGCTGTTTTTTATTATTCCTCCCGTGAAATTCGGAAAACTTTATAAGTTCATCTTGATCGCAATTGGCGTTATCGTAATCGGAATTGTTTTTTTAAAAGTGATACCCACCGTAAACGGGTACATGGACAAGATTAAGGAATCGGACAATTCAGCAATCATAAGTAATACGGGTAATCCCGATAACGCGTTGACCGCAGGCGATTCAATTGCGAAAAACAAAACGGTATTCATGCCGGAGAAACAAATAAAAACTATTCTTTCCGACGTTCCGGCTTATCTGAAATTAATCTTTAACAGCGGATTTGTTTATTACCGGGACTATATATTAGAAAGTTTTGTTGGCGTACTCGGGTATATTGATGTTGATTTGCCCGACATGCTAACCTATTCATATTTGTTGCTGATGGTTCTTACGGCTATGGTTATCTCAGATGAAAAGATCAGGCTTGGCATTAGTCGTAAAACCCTGTTTTTTATCCTCGTGGCGCTTACATTTATTCTTATTGAAACGGCGATGTTTCTTTTTGCCACCCGCCCCGGACGCGACCGGGTTTTCGGCGTCCAGGGTCGTTACTTTATTCCAATGGCTCCGCTTTTTTTTATGATGTTTTACAACCGGTTTCTCAACCCTAAGTTGAATCTTCTCTTTAGCGTGAGCAAACGAGAATATCAAAAGGCAAAGCCAAAATTAAAACCGGCGGTATTAGATGAAATTCAGGGACATGAACGGCTCTTTGATAAATATCTCTATTTTTCGGCGATTTTATACTGTATTTTCGCGCTTGTTTATGCTGTTTATCTTACGCTGATAAGGTATTATGTTTAACTCAAACAGATGAATCTGCAATCAGGAATAGATTTAACGGTAATCATTCCGGCATACAATGAGATGGAAAACCTGACAGTAATTTTACCATCCCTGATAAGCCATTGCCGTGAAAACAACTGGCGCATCATTCTGGTTAATGATGGCTCGCGCGACGAAACAAAAGACTTTCTGAAAGGTTTTGAAAATGAACCGGCGCTACGGATTCTTCATCATAAGCTCAATAAAGGTTATGGAGCCGCCATTAAAACCGGTATAAGCGCCTGTGAAACCGATTACCTGATAACCTATGATGCTGATGGACAACATTATCTCGATGATATTGAAAGACTGGTTGCCTGCCTGATAAAACATGACGCCGATATGGTGGTTGGTTCACGCAAAGGAATAAAATCGGCTTCAATCACTCGCGGCGTCGGGAAAAGCATTATTCGCCTGATTGCGCGGATTATGATGACAGTACCCATTCACGATATCAATTCGGGTATGAAGATTTACCGTACCGATCTCGCTAAAAAATATCTCTATCTTACAACCAACACCATGTCGTTCAGCGATGTAATTACACTGATTTTCATCAATAACCGCCATCTCGTAGTGGAAGAACCTATCAGGATTAAGGAGCGCAATACCGGTAAAAGTACAATCGGATTCCAAACTGCCTTTCAAACCATCATGGAGATAATTAATATCGTAATCCTGTTCAGTCCAATGAAAATATTTTTACCCTTATCCCTGGTTTCCATCATTATCACAATGAGCTGGGGTATTCCGCTGGCGTTGCAGGGCAGAGGAGTTAGCATGGGAACCTTGCTGGGAATAGTTGTTACATTGCTCTTTTTCCTCCTGGGACTGATTACTGAACAACTTTCGTTGATCAGACGAAATCAACATCAGGAGCCTACTTGAATTTCATTTTTCTGGCGGCAAAAACGCTCATTTTTACCAGAAGCCAGCCATGCTTAAAACGGCTTATCTGAGTTGAACCATACTCCCTGTCGCGGTAACGGATAATGATCTCTGTAATTTTCAGGTTCAGTTTTGCCGCCCCGAATAAAAGGTCGAAATCGCCGAAAGGATCGAAATCGCCGAAATAGCGACGATTTTTTATAATGGAAAGGTAATCCCTTTTAAACAAAACTTTGGTCCCGCAAAGCGTATCCTTCAGCCGTTGGCCGAGCAGATAGGTGAAAAACAGTCCGAAAAACCTGTTGGCAAGAAAATTAAGAAACCGCATTGCCTGCTTATCCATTGGATAAACCAGCCGGCAACCGTTAATAAATTCGCCTTTGTTTTGCTTTAGCGCCCGGTAGAATTTTCCGAGTTCCTCCGGCGGCATAGTCAAATCGGCGTCAAGAATCATCAGTATTTCTCCTGACGCCAGGTCGAAACCCTCCCTTACAGCATTTCCTTTCCCCTTTCCGGTTTGGCGGATAACCCTGATGTTGACCTCGGGATAGGCTTCTTTAACCCGTATCATCTCTTCCCAGGTATGGTCGGATGAGTGACCTTCCACATAAATAAATTCCTGCGACAGCCCGAAAACGCCGGTTCTTTTTATGGCATTTTCTATGTTTCCCTGTTCATTTCGCGCCGGAATAATTATCGAAACTGAATATTCCGGTTCGGGAGCAGACAGTGGTCTGGCAACTATCAGATTAATCAGATCGAGGTTATTCAGAATTGGGAAATTGGCGATTCCGCGGTTAAAAATAAAATTCAGAACGGGGATATATTTCGGCAACAATAATTTTTTATGGATTGTTACAACCTGGAAGTCTTCAAGTTCCAGTAATGTCTCAATATCTGCGTTCGAAATCCAGTTCTGTTTAGGTTGAGGAAGTTTGATGTGCATTTTTTCCCCGAGAATCATCACAGACTCCCAAAGGTAGCTGTAGTTCGAAATAACCAGCCGGGTTTGAGGATGACATAATTTTCGAAGGTTATTGAGAGCTTTTTGAATATCCCAAAGGCAACCAACAAGATCGGATAAAATGATATAATCAAATTTCTCGTCAATGTTAAGTTCCTCAACATCCTGCACATAAAACCTGAGATGAGGATATTTTTGTTTTGCCTGTTCGATGATTAATGGCGAAAAATCAACGCCAACACCAACGGCAGGTTTCACTGAATTGAGAAGGTCGCCGGCGCCGCAACCGATTTCAATTACCCGGCTGCCTTCGGCGACAATATATGAAAAGTACTGCTGCAATGATTTATGGTAAAACCAGTTTCGCCTCTTCCATTTGGCGCGCGAAATGGCTGTGCGGTTGTAAAACTGAAGCAGTTCTTCCTTTTTCATTTTATATCAGTCCCCTTTTTTTCAGTCGCCTCAAAAAGCCTTCATCCCTCATTTGGCTGCAAGAGATTTTAATTTCTCGAAGTAAGCTTGTTCAACTTTAATCCCTGCATTTTTTGCAATCTGAGCATCCTGAAGGGCTTCGGCATGTTTTCCAAGTTCATGAAATGAGTATGACCTTCTTAAATACAACTCGCCGTTCTCCGGTTCCAAGCTGATCCCTTTGTTAAAATCTGCTATCGCTTTTTCCTGTTGCCGCATCTGGTAATAGCAAAGTCCGCGGTTTAAATAGATTGTGTATTTTCCCGGAGCCAGTTCAACACACCTGGTAAAATCAATCAGCGCTGAATCGAGTTTGTTGGTTTGCGCAAACGCGATAGCGCGGTTTGCGATGGATTCGTAATAATCAGGCTTTATTCTAAGCGCGGTGTTGAAATCGGCTATAGCTTTGTCGAATTTGCCATTCATACAATAAATAATTCCTCGGTTGCTGTATGGACCTTCATAACTCGGATCGCTTGCAATGGCGGCAGATAAATCCTCCAATGCTTTGGTTGTATTTCCGAGTTCGTTTCCATATATTTTTCCCCGGTTATTCAACGCAATTGCCGCCCGCGGATACTGAGCGAGTACATCATCCCACAAGATTAAACTGGTTTGCCAAACGTTGCACCGCACAAATGTCAGCACAAACATGAATAGGAAATACACGCCGGTAACTCCAAATAACGCCGGTTTTGCAAATGGATACCGGATTATCAGACGATCAATGAGCAAGGCAAGAGCAAAAGAGAGCGCTATTGCCGGAATCAGGGAATAGCGTTCATTGAACAGCGCAGGTCCGATGGCGACAAACTGTAAAACGAGCGCGACTGAGGAAAGAAAAAACCCGATGCAGAAAACCATAGTCCGCGATTTTCTAAGCGACCAGATGAACAAGATCAGAATCAGCAGAGCAAAAACCGGCGCGATATAGAACTCTGCGGGCCATGCCTGCCCCGCCACCCTTACCGGATATGGATGGAATGCCGATAAATCGAGGGGCAACAGCATTTTATAAACATAGAACATCAGGTTTCTGCATAAGATCAATATCCGATCAATGAAATCAAACTGCCCGGAGGTATCTATTGTATGGGTGGAGGCTGCTGCTTTGACCTGAACCAGTCCCAGTATTATACTGATAATTACAAAAGGAATTTTTTCAAGAACTAACCAAACCGTAAGCCGGCGGGCATACAAATAGTCGAGAAAAACCAGCGCGCCAACGAGGGAAACCGCCATAACCTTTGAAAAAACAGAGACAACAAAGAATAACAGCGCGTAAACCAGATACCTGATTTTTGGCATACCTTTGGATTCATTGGCGCTTAGTATATACTTAACGTAGGCAATGAGTGACGCTACATAAAAAAGGGCATAAAGCATATCCTTGCGCTCGGCAGCCCATGCCACCGATTCAACCCGCATGGCATTGACGGCAAACAGAGCCGTAGCAATAATTGCAATGAGAATCCTGCGATTTCCAATCAGATATATAAAATAATATACAAG
The DNA here is from genome assembly GCA_026391715.1 of Bacteroidota bacterium. Classification (GTDB taxonomy): domain Bacteria; phylum Bacteroidota; class Bacteroidia; order Bacteroidales; family FEN-979; genus CAIVAT01. The sequence continues at coordinate 25,220 of JAPLDO010000049.1, read as the reverse complement.
CGATGTGATGATAAGAAAAAGGAACAGACTAACGGCGTGATAACCGGCAGGGTTCAGTTGCCAGAAATGGTATTCAACAGAATAGACAGCGAGATGCAGCGGTTGGTAATTTCCAAAGTAAAAAGTGGTGAAAATCGTTTTAAGATTGTCAAAACTCAGCGTCCGGATCAGTGGATTATCTATGATTAAATCGGGATCGTCCCAGTTCGTTAGACCATTGTCGAGAATGGGTGAAAACGCAAGAAAAACCGCCGGGAGAATTACCAATAGCGGTATAAATGGAGTAAACCACGATTCTTTTTTGCGAATTACAGGCGCTTTCTTTCCTTTTAGCGGCTGTTTACCAACAGTTTGTTTTTTTTTGCTATTGACCATATCCAAACTTTGAAACAAAAATACAGATTAAATAATGAATATACCGACACTATCAGAAGGATCATCAGCCGGTGTTTGAGAAGGGCAAGTTTATTAAGATCATACTTTTTATGTATCTGGTACTGTTCTTCAAACTGTTTACGGTAGTTCCTCGCGCTAATCGAACCTGGGTGAACTCTGAAACTGGCAAGAAAGTCGTTGATAAAACCAGGTTTGCCCAATTTTGCCAGCCTGAGCCACAGGTCGTAATCCATGGCTGTCGGCAAACTGGTATCAACAGCGCCAGCCTGTTCAAAAGCGCTTCGTCTGAAAAACACAGCCGGCTGGGAAATAAAGTTTTCCACGAGTAATCTCTGAAAGCTGAAATCAGCAGATTTTCGAATTTTATAGGCTGTTATCCATTTCCTTATTTCACGGTCGGCTTCGTCAATCATCCTGCAATTGCCATAAAGCCAAAGACAATCGGGATGGGCGTTAAAATAATCAACCACTTTCTTAAGGGTTCCGGGGAGATAAAGATCATCGGAATTAAGCCACGCAAGTATTTCGCCGGCGCTTGAAGAAAAACCTTTGTTAAGCGCGTCCGACATACCATTGTCGGGTTCGGAAGTAAAGCTTATTAAGCTCCTGAATCTCTCCAGAATTTTCATGGTTCCATCTGTCGAACCTCCATCAACAACAATATATTCCACAACTGCGTCAACCTTTTGAGTTAAAACACTCCGGATTGTCCGCTCAATGAATCCAGCCTGGTTTAACGAAGGAGTGACGATTGAAATTTTACTGATTTGTGACATCAATTGCCTGGTGAATCTATAATTTTCGGTCAAAAGTAATGCTTCCTTCTAAACCTTTAACGCTGAATCGGCTCCCAGCAATAAAAAATCTGTAACTTTGTTATCCAAAAAATCTGGTATGGATGACCTTGAAATTTTAAAAAATCTTATCCTCGCGCCTTATATCCTGAAAGCTACGGCTCTTATCGGGGTCAGGAGGAAAGTGGGTGGGAATCAGTTCCGCCATGTTTTTGCCACTCTTGGCATTTTACTTGATTACAAGTATTTTTATGACCCCGTACTGCTGAAAGCCTCGCTGTTGCACGATTTTCTCGAAGATCTTGCGGCGGCAAAGGTTGATGAAATCCGCTGGATTGATGAAGATGGTCCTAAGGTGGTTGATTTGGTGCTTGAAGTTACAAAAAGCAGTTCGGAAACAAAACCTGAGTACCTTAAACGCGTACTGGATCATGGTTCAAAAAATGCAAAAATCCTTAAATGTGCCGACAGATTAAGCAACCTTACCGATCTTCATCTCGATACACATACAAACAATAAAATTTCAGAATATCTCGATCAAACCGAAGCCTTTATCCTTAAAATGGCAGAAGAGGTCAACCCCAATATGGTAATTGAACTTACCGACCTTATTAAAGCCCGCCGAACCTTGTGTAAACTTGGATTTACCGCCAAGCTCAGAAAGAATATTCTGAAGCCATCTTCTATATGGCATTAGAATGCTGACCGTTATCTGTCTTTCATCCCGCCTGATTCATCCACCTATTTCGGCAATTCGTCGAAAAACAGTTTCTATGTAGGAAGTTAGGAGGTACATTTGATGAAAATTCAGCAACATGGAAACCCTTTCAAACATCCTCGCATCTTTTGACGTTTTTCAGATATTTTTCAACTCTTTTCAACTTATCGCCGATCCCATTGCTCATGCTTTTGAGCAAATCTTCGCGACGCTTTACCCATTTTTTAAAAATCTGTTTTCTGCGCATCCCGGTCTTACTTTTGGTGTGATCGTTTTTATTTTGGGGTATTTAACTCTTTCTAGTGTAAAGCTGTCTCCAAAGTTTTTTTCTTCTTCTCTTCGCCCGGTAAAATAACTTCCCTGTTAATACTATTCTCGAAACGCGATAAAGTCGTCCCTCGTCCCTCGTCCCTCGTCCCTCGTCCCTCGTCCTTCGTCCTTCGTCCCTCGTCCTTCGTCCTTCGTCCTTCGTCCTTCGTCCTTCGTCCCTCGTCCCTCATCCCTCGTTTACCCCTTTTTAATCTATTTCAGAAAACAGTAAAATCCTGGTTGTTCTTTGAGAAAACATCGTACATTAGAGGAAAATTAAAGACTATGGAAAAATATGAAAAAATTTTGGTTCTGAACAATGAGTTTGAGGCAGAATTACTGGAGGAAGTGCTCACCGACCGCAAAATCCCTCATGGAATAGTTACTTCTGATGATACGGCTCTCGGCGGCATTATGGAGATGGAATTTGGATGGGGATATGTTGAAGCTCCGGCAAGGTTCAAGGAGGAGATTGACAATATCTACGCCGAGATCACCAAAGAGTAATGGCGCCGGATGGAACAACTGAAGGAATTTTTTGAAATCCTTATTAATTCGGAAAAACTGATTCATTATGGAGGGCTTATCCTCCTTTTAATTGTAATTTTTGCGGAAACCGGGCTGGTTTTCGGTTTCATCTTTCCCGGCGACGCCCTCCTTTTCACAGCCGGTCTTTTGTGCGGCAGCGACCTTATGGTGAATATCTGGCTGCTTGTGATCAGTGTAGCTGCTGCCGCAGTTGCCGGGAATGTTACCGGTTACTATACCGGAAAATATTTCGGACACAGGCTTCTCAATAAAAAGGATACGCTCTTTTTTAAACAACGTCATCTTGAAAAATCGAGAGCCTATTATGAAAAATATGGCGGCGTATCGCTCATCGCCGGAAGGTTCATACCCGTAGTGCGAACCTTTGTACCCATTCTCGCCGGCGCAATAAACATGAACTTCTGGAAATTTAATTTTTTCAACATGGTTGGCGCAGCGCTCTGGTCTGGCACGCTGATCCCGCTTGGGTATCTCGTGGGGAAAAAAATTCCGGCCTCTGTTGATAACATCGAATACTTTGTGCTTGGTATCACTACAATTACAATGACAATCCTGATCCGCGGGATCGTCAAAATGCGGAAGAAAGAAAAGTCGCCCGAAAAATGATCTGAATTATTTTCACCGCTGCCCGGAATACTTTTCGTACCTTTGCCGAACATTTACTTCCCCTCTGTTAATTTACCCCATCCAACCCTTATTTTGAATTACCCATCTATTTGAATTACCCATTTTTTTATTTATAACACTTATTATGTCATTTGAACAATTATTGCTTATTGAGCCTATCCTTCTCGCTTTGAAATCAGAAGGTTATTTAAAACCCACGCCCATCCAGGAAAAAGCTATTCCCGTTGTACTTCAGCGGAGAGACCTTCTTGGATGCGCCCAAACAGGAACCGGAAAAACTGCGGCATTCGCTTTACCGATAATTCAACTGCTTTACAATGAAAAACAGTTGCAGCAGAACCAGTCAAAAAGAGTTATCCGCGCATTGGTAGTAACTCCAACCCGCGAACTCGCTATCCAGATCGGAGAAAGTTTCGCCACTTATGGAAAACACACCAGCATTCGCTGCCAGGTTATTTTCGGCGGCGTTCCTCAAAATCCCCAAACAAACACATTAAAAGCAGGGACTGATATTCTGGTAGCGACGCCTGGTCGGCTCCTCGACCTCATTGATCAGAAATTTGTCAGCCTCGAACATCTTTCCTTTTTTATTCTTGATGAAGCCGATCGCATGCTCGACATGGGTTTTATCCATGATGTAAGAAGAATCATCACCAAACTACCGGCGAAAAGGCAATCGTTGTTTTTTTCTGCAACAATGCCTCCTGAGATTCAAAAACTCTCATCCTCAATTCTCGTGAACCCGGTGAAAGTGGAGGTTGCTCCGGTTGAGTCAACATCAAATCTTATCAGGCAGGCGCTGTATTATGTTGAAAAAACCGATAAACGGTCGCTGCTTCTTCATTTGCTGAAAGACCCATCCATAGCGTCAGCCCTGGTTTTTACCCGAACAAAGCATGGCGCCGACCGGGTATGCAAGGATTTGAACAAGGGAGGAGTAAAAGCTGCGGCTATTCATGGCAACAAAACCCAGAGCGCACGCCAGAACGCTCTAAGCAGTTTCAGAAACAAAACGCTCAGGGTACTCGTAGCCACTGATCTTGCATCGCGCGGAATTGACGTAGAGCAGCTATCGCATGTGATTAACTTTGAAATTCCAAACATTCCGGAAACTTATGTTCACCGCATCGGAAGAACGGGTCGCGCAGGCGTTAACGGAATCGCTCTCTCTTTCTGCGACCGCGATGAAAAGGCATATATGAAAGATATTATAAAACTGACGGCGCGAAAAATTCCGGTTATTGAAGATCATCCTTTCAGAATGAGTTAAAACAGAAAGTTGAACCGGTCGTCAATATGTTTCGCCATCGCCAGGATTTCATATCGTTTAGACAATTATACTTCAATTTCCGGAATTTCTCCTTCTACAATAAGCTTACCTTCGGTGGCGGCTTTGATCTGTTCAACCGAAACGCCGGGAGCGCGCTCAATAAGTTTAAAGCCTTGCGGAGTTACATCAAGAACTGCCAGATCGGTTACGATTCGCTTTACAACTCCCACTCCGGTAAGCGGAAGGGTGCATTTTTTCAGCAGTTTTGACTCCCCCTGAGGGTTAGTGTGCATCATGGCAACGATAATATTTCTTGCCGACGCTACGAGATCCATTGCGCCGCCCATACCTTTCACCAGTTTCCCCGGAATTTTCCATGAAGCGATATCTCCGGTTTCGGATACCTCAAAAGCTCCGAGTACGGTCAGATCAATATGACCGCCGCGAATCATGGCAAAACTCATGGATGAATCGAAAAACGCCGCTCCCGCAAGGGCAGTAATTGTTTGCTTGCCTGCATTGATAAGGTCGGGATCTATCTCCTCTTTCGATGGAAAAGGTCCTATACCGAGCAACCCGTTTTCCGACTGAAGAACAATCTGCATCCCGTCGGGGATATAGTTTGCAACGAGCGTGGGAATTCCGATCCCAAGGTTGACGTAGTAACCGTCCTTCAACTCTTTTGCAATTCTTTTTGCAATTCCATTTTTATCGAGAGGCATGATGATTTGGGATTTAATTATTTTTATTGCTGGCGGAAAGTTGCAAATTCAATCCGTTTTTCATAGTTAGCTCCCTGAAAAATTCGCTGAATAAAGATTCCGGGAGTATGGATATGATTGGGATCGATGGCGCCTGATGGAACTAACTCTTCAACTTCGGCAATTGTAATCTTTCCAGCCATCGCCATAGCCTGGTTAAAGTTATTGGCTGTGTTGCGGTAAATCAAATTACCGTGAGCGTCGCCTTTCCATGCCTTGACTATGGCAAAATCGGCTTTCAGCCATCGCTCTTCGAGATACATTTTACCATCAAATTCGCGGACTGGTTTGCCGTCGGCTACATCTGTGCCAAATCCGGCTGGCACAAAAAATGCCGGAATTCCGGCTCCTCCTGCGCGAATTCGTTCTGCAAGCGTACCTTGCGGGATGAGCTCCACTTCAAGTTCGCCGCTTAGTAACTGCCGCTCAAACTCCTTGTTTTCGCCCACATAAGATGAAATCATTTTCCGTATCTGATGCCGCCTCAAAAGCATTCCCAGTCCAAACCCGTCAACGCCTGCATTATTGGAAATGCAGGTTAGTCCCGTAATTTCACTACCGGCAAGCGCCGCGATACAGTTTTCGGGGATTCCGCATAAACCGAATCCGCCAAGCATGAGAGTCATCTGGCTCTCTATTCCTTTGATTGCCTCCAGGGCATTATTTACTATCTTGTTCATTTCTAAAATAATCTTGCACAAATTTATATTAATTCTAAATAAAACCCTAATTTTGCAAAAAAAATTTATCTTATGAAAACACTTTTCACTCCATATAAACTTGGAAACATCGAATTGAAAAACAGAGTCGTAATGGCGCCCATGACGAGATGCCGCGCGACAGGCAATATTCCTAACGACCTTATTGCCCAATATTATGAACAACGCGCCGGAGCAGGGCTTATTATTACCGAAGGCTGCGCTCCTTCAGCAAACGGACTTGGTTATGCGCGCATCCCTGGTATATTCAGCGAAGCTCAGGTGGAAGGTTGGAGAAAATCAACCGAAGCGGTTCATCGTAAAGGAGGGAAAATATTTGTTCAGTTTATGCACGCAGGAAGGATGGGACACCAGCTTAACCTGCCCGATGGCGCGGAACTCGTTGCGCCTTCTGCAATTGCCGCGCCCGGACAAATGTACACCGACGCAGGCGGGATGATGGATTTGCCGATTCCCCGCGCAATGACTGCCGAAGAAATTATCAGCGCCCGTGAAGAGTTTATGAAAGCTGCAATCAATGCTATTATTGCCGGTTTCGATGGGGTTGAACTTCATGGAGCTAATGGTTACCTGCTTGAACAGTTTCTGTCGCCACACAGCAACCAGCGAACAGATTCTTATGGCGGAAGCGTGAAAAACCGCTGCCGGTTTATACTTGAGGTAGTCGAGGCGGTTGGACGGGCGATTGGCATGGACAAAACTGGTATCCGGTTATCGCCTTATGGCGCCGGCGGAGGTATGTTACCCTATCCTGAAATTGATGAAACATACTCCTATCTCGCAACAGAGCTTGATAAACTTGGCATTTTGTATATTCACCTCGTTGACCACAGCGCTATGGGCGCTCCGGAAGTTCCGGTTGCCACAAAACAAACCATCCGCGAAAAACTTCACAAAACACTTATCATGGCTGGCGGCTATTCTCTCGATACTGCCGAGCGTGATTTAGAATCGGGACTTGCTGACCTCATCGCTTTCGGAAGACCATTTATAAACAACCCCGACCTTGTTGACCGTATGATACACAACCATCCTTTAAGCTCAAATCTGGACTTCAATAACTTCTATTCATCAGGCGTAGAGGGATATACCGACTATCCTGTTTACAGCTTATAAGCATGGTGTGTTAATTATTGTTAAAACCCTTGACTTATCCGCAGAATGAGGGTACATTTGCCGTGAACATAAAACGTGTTGAAAGTCAAAAATACACGGCGATAGACACGATTGATTTTATGACATGCTCCGGTAAAACGGAACACGCTTTTAAGCTACGGCTGATCCAGGATGCATAGCAACCGAGGATTTAAATCGCAAAAGCGAGACCGCCTCAAATCAATGAGGCGGTTTTTTTTATAAGATAACCGCCTTTTTCACCGCCACCCGCACCGAGTTCGATAACATAATCGGCATGGGCAATCACCGAAGGATCGTGTTCTATAATCAACAATGAATGACCTTTGTCAACCAAACCTTTGAAAGTAGTAAGTAACTGAACAATGTCATAAAAATGAAGACCGGTTGAAGGTTCATCGAAAAGATACAACGACGCTCCTTTTACAGGCTTTATCATCTCCGTTGCGAGGTACATTCGCTGCCCCTCGCCGCCTGAAAGTGTGGCAAGCGATTGTCCAAGGGTCAGGTAATCCAGTCCGATTTTTGATAAGAGTTGTAAAATCTCAACAATCCTGGGGTTTCCATTAAAAAAATCAATAGCCTCGCCTACGGTCAGGTCAAGAACTCCGGCAATATTTTTCCTCCGGTAAAGGATTTCGAGAACATTATCGGCGTAGCGGCTTCCATTACAGCGCTCACAGGTAACGACTACATCCGGGAGGAAATCCATGCTTGTTCTGTTGAATCCGCGTCCTTCACAATGTGGGCATTGCCCTGCTTTATTCAGGAATGAGAAGTGATTCCGCGTAATCCCTGATGAAATTGCCAGCTTTTCCTGCGCAAAAATATCCCTGATCAGATCAAGAAGTCCGGTATAGGTTGCAACAATTGAGTTAGCAGCCGTGAAATCCTTTTTATGCTCCGCGGCAACGATATGGCTGAAATTGTCAAAACCTCTGATAGCGCTGCATCCTACTGGTCTTCCCTGCGTTGCTGAAGCATAAATAAGATCGAAGACAAGGCTCGATTTCCCGCTGCCCGACACGCCGGTAACAACAACGATACCGCCAGCCGGAATATCAAGGTCGAATCCTTTCAGATTGTGCATCACTGCATCGGTAATTTGCAATCCACTGCGCAATTGGCGATTGGCTGATGGAAAAACAATTTCAGCCTTCCGCAGGTAACGCCCGGTCAAAGATTCCCGATTTTGCATAATCATCTCAGGCGCGCCTGTTGCAACAATCCTGCCCCCGTTAATGCCGGCGCCAGGACCTATATCAATTATATGGTCGGCTGCAAGAATTACCTCCCGGTCATGCTCAACAATTATTACCGTGTTGCCGGTTTCGCAAAGCGATCTGATATGCTTCATAAGGTTTACCGTGTCAGCGGGATGAAGACCAGCCGTAGGTTCGTCGAGAATATAGGTGATCCCGGTAAGTCCCGATCCAATTTGTGAAGCAAGCTTTACTCTCCGCGCTTCGCCTGCCGACAGTGTCGCAAAGGGTCGGCTAACGGCAAGATAAGATAACCCAAGATTTGAGAGCGTCATAAGTTTGCGATTGATCTCTGTCACCATCGGTTCTGCCACAGCCATCATTGATTTGGTTGCGGGTTGTTCGTGAAAGGATGCAAAAAACTCTATGGCGTCTTCCACAACCAAATCAGACAAATTTGCAATGTTAAAACCTGCCAGTTTGTAATTCAACGCTTCTGTCTTTAACCTTGCTCCCTTGCAGGATGAACAAGGCAGCGACGACATCACATTCATCATGCCCGCTGCGCGGTGGTCGGCATGTTTGCGTAAATATTCGGTTTCAACCAGCGAGAGCAATCCCTGCCATTTACCTGTAAAGTGATGCTCGCCCTTGCGGTTGTTCCTTTTAAACTCCCATGTTACTTCGTAAAGCTCATCGCCGGAGCCTCCCAGCGCCAGCTCCTTTTCTGCATCTGCCAGTTCCCTCCAGGGTTTTGAAAAATCAATGCCGCGACTGGCGCCAACTGCCCTTATAGCGGCTGTATATTGCCCAAAAGGATCGCCATAGAATTTTCCGGTTTTTGTACCGTCCATCGCTCCATCGAGGATCGAATGGTTTGAATGGGTGATTAGTTTGGATACATCGCAACGGGTTTGCTCCCCAAGTCCCTTACAATCGTGACAGGCTCCGTGCTGATGGTTGAAGGAAAAGAGGGTTGAGAGAACCCCACCAACCCCTCCCCAAAAAGGGAGGGGAGAGCTTAGGCGCGAAAACAAAAGCCGGTAAAGATCATAGATTCCTGTTATTGTTCCAACGGTTGACCGCGGATTCAGGGTTCCGGAAGATTGTCCCAAAGCCAGCGCTGGAGTTAGCCCGGTTATTGATTCAAAATCGGGTTTTTCCTTCATCCCAACCCTTGATCGGATATAGGTTGAAAAGCCTTCCATGAAACGGTTCTGCGCTTCGGCATATATTGTATCAAATGCAAGCGACGATTTGCCGCTGCCTGATACGCCGGTTATAACCGTAATGCGGTTGTGGGGGATTTCCAATTCGATATGACGAAGATTGTGAGTAGATACGCCTTTGAGGGTAATTGAGGGAGGAGGGGCGAGGGACGAGGGAGGAGGGGCGAGGGACGAGGGAGGAGGGGCGAGGGACGAGGGACGAGGGACGAGGGGTGTAATTCGTAATTTTTTCAGGGATATTGCTGTCAGGGATTCATTGCACTTTTCAACCTCTTCCGGGGTTCCGGTTGCCACAACGTTTCCTCCCTCGCCGCCGCTGCCGGGTCCAAGGTCAATAATGTGATCGGCGGCATAAATAAGGGTAGGATGATGCTCGATAAGAATCACAGTATGCCCCTGACCGATAAGTTTTTCTATTGCCATCAGCAGATTGCCTACATCAGCCTGGTGAAGCCCGGTAGTAGGTTCATCCATTATGTAGAGAGTTTGATCCGAAATTGGCTTTGCCAGCTCAGTCGCCAGTTTTATTCGCTGCGCCTCGCCGCCGCTGAGTGTTGATGAACGCTGCCCAAGAGTGAGGTAACCAAGTCCGAGCTGGTCGAGAATCTTTAGAAAACGCTCTATTTTAGGTTCCTTTTGAAAAAATACCAATGCTTCGGTAACCGACATTTCGAGAATTTCAGAAATATTTTTTCCGAGGAAGGTTATTTCCAGCGTCTTGTCATCAAACCTGCGCCCTTCGCAGGATTCGCATAACACCTCCACATTCCCCATAAAGTGCATACCGACCTGCTGGTAACCGGCGCCCTGACAAGCTTCGCAGCGACCGCCTTGTGTGTTAAAGGAGAACCGGCTTTTGTCATAACCTCTTGAAAGCGCTTCCGGCTGTCGGGCAAACAGATCGCGAATCAGATCGAAAAAACCGGCGTAGGTTGCAGGGTTACTACGCGGGGTTCTCCCAATGGGCGACTGATCAATCGTAATTAGTTTTCCGATTTTTTCCCAGCCGGTTATCTTTTGATAATTGCGTTGTTTCTCAATACCGTCATTCAGTCTGACATTTAAAAATTCCGCTAAAACCTGATTTGTCAAAGAGGATTTGCCCGCGCCCGAAACGCCTGTCACTACATTCAACGCCCCAAGCCGGAACATCACGGCGATACATTTCAGGTTGTTGGCGGTTGCTCCTTCAATAACGATGGAGCCGTAACCATGCCGTCTTGTTTCAGAGATATTGATCTTCTCCAACCCAAGAAAAAAGGAAAGTGTCCGGCTTTTTCTGATCTCCTCCTCCGGCAAACCCGGAATGACATCTGCGGGACCATTGTAAATCACCTCGCCGCCGTGAACGCCAGCTCCCGGACCAATATCAATAAGCCAATCTGCATGACGGATAAACTCTTCATCATGTTCAACCACAATTACGGTATTGCCCCGATCCCGGATATCCTTCAATATTCCAATCAGTTGACCCGTATTAAAAGGATGAAGCCCGATTGATGGCTCATCAAGTATATAAATCATACCGCTCAAGCCCAGGGATGCGATTGTGGTTAACCTCAAACGCTGGGATTCTCCTGCCGAAAGGGTGGTTGATTCGCGGTTGGCGGAAAGGTATTTCAATCCAAGTTTGCTGAGTAAAGCTACCTGGCGGGAAATTTGCTCCACGATTGGCGCGGCAATGAGTTTCTGGTCATGATTAAAGGACAATCCCTGCAAAAGGATGTCGAGTTCGTCAAGTTGCAGCGCCGACATTGCGGCAATGGAATAGCCGCCAACCGAAACCGAAAGAGCTTTTTGGTTAAGCCGCCGCCCGTTGCAGTTTCTGCATTTGCCTGTCCTGACAAACCGCAGGATATTCTTGTTTCGGTCGCGCTGCAAAATTGTTTCCATCACCGGAATAATCCCTTTGTAATAGCCCATCTCACGGGGCTTTGCCGTTATGCCGCTCCATTTCATCCGCGATTCGAGCGGGTGTTTGCCGTAAGGAATTTCAATTTTATCGCTGCCATAAAGAACAATATGTTTCTGCTCCGGCGTCAGCTCTTTCCATGGAATATCAACATCGAAACCTTCCGCCCGGCAAACCTGATCGAGTACAGCCATTGTCACCTGCGAATAAATAATATAACCGTTCGGCGTTGTGATTACGAGAGCGCCCTCGCGAAGCGTAAGGTTTTCATCGGCTATAAGCAATTCCGGATCCAGAAAATCTTCCACGCCCAAACCTTTACAGTCGGGACAAGCGCCTTCTGCGGAGTTAAATGAAAAAAGGCTGCGGTTTAAAGGAAAAGGATCAGAACCCGACGGAAGTTCACCAACGCGGGCGAACAGGAGTCGAAGTAAGTCGTATATTCCTGTTATCGTTCCAACTGTTGACCGGGAATTTGAAATCGCCGATTTTTGATCCAGCGCAATAGCCGGTGAAATTCCTTCGATCCTTTCCACGTCGGGTTTTCGCATTTTTCCCATGAACTGACGGGCGAAGGATGAGAAAGAACCGAGGTAACGGCTTTCCGCTTCCCGGTAAAGCACGTCGAATATCAGCGATGATTTTCCGGAACCCGAAACCCCTGTGACAACGATAAGCCTGTTTTTTGGAAATTCAAGGCTTATCGAGCGTAGGTTATGTTCGGAAGCTGCGCTTATTGAAATTTTATCCCCGATACCATTCAAAGACATCATAAGCCTATTTCAGGGCATCGAGAATTTCCTGCTTCAGTCCGGTTTTGAATCTGCCAGGGTTGCTCTGCGCGTTGGAAAAGGCAAATTCAGTGAGATCCTTTTTAACCTCCCTGGCTTTGTCAAAAGTTACGATGTAAAGAGCCTGCGCATTAATTTCGAACCGCGCAACAGTTTTTGCCTGCGATTTATCATCGGTGTTGATCACCTGGAATCTGAGGATTCCTTCCCTGATCTGAGTTGCAAAATCAGTCTGCATCATCTTCCTCGCGGACTCTTCGATGGTTTGATCAATCGGACAACGCTCGCCGGGATGAAAATAATAAACCTCAACTTTTGCCTTTTTCAATGCAGTTGGTTTCGACTGTGAGAAAACATGGCTTGTTCCTGAAACCATGACCATAAGAATAAACAGGAGAATTGCTTTTTTCATCGTTATTGGTTGTTTCGTTAAATGAGTATCTGGTTTTTTACCAACACTGAATTATATGACTATCCGCTTGTTTGCCTGATAATTTTTTAGCTACTCTGCGGCTCTTTGCGGTTTCTTTTCGTCACTCTGCGGTAAAAAAAGTTTTAACCGCAGAGAGCCGCTGAGTTTTTCCGCAGAGAGCCGCAAAGCTAAAGCATGTTAACCAATCTTTTAATTCCTTAACACGTAAAACATTAAAAATCCTTTGATTTCATTGGTTGCAAAGGTAGAAAAAACGGGTGATATTTATGCGATACATCGAAATTTATTAAGACACAATATAAACAGTAAATGAGCTATCGGAAAGCTCTGAATGCAAAAAATCTTTTTTTAACTTCGCAGCCATTAATCTGTTGATTGATATGGCTACAATAGAAATTGAAGGAAGCGTTTTTGAAGTTGACGGCGATGGATTTCTCTCCGACCCTTCAATCTGGAATGAGGAGGTTGCGAGGCTTTTTGCCCTTTATGACGACATTCCCGAAATGAATGAAAAACACTGGGCAATTGTGAAAATCATCAGGCGTAACTTTGATGAAAAGGGCAATGCGCCAATGATAAGAATGATTTGCCAGGAGACCGGCATAAAACTCCGTGAAATCTACGAACTATTCCCGCTGGGACCGGCGCGCGGCGCCTGTCGCGTTGCAGGTTTACCAAAACCTGATGGTTGTGTTTAACCGTTTGTTTTTACAGCTATGACCTATTATCAATGGTTCTCAATCCTGGCGTTGGGCGTTTGTGTGATAAGCGCGGCATGGCATTTTATCAGGCTTGTCAGGCTTGGTAAACCCGAAGATTTTTCATTGGCTTCGGGAAAAGAAATCCCGGCTATTGTTTACTCTTTTACCGGGGCAATGAGTCCGGCGAAAAAAGAATCAGCTTTCCTTCATCTGCCAACTTATTCCGCAGGAATGATTTATCATCTGGGTACATTTGCCGCAATCGCCATTTTTTTCCTGGAGCTTGCCGGATTAATTTCACAAACCGGAATATTCTACGCCGGCGCATTTATGCTTTTGCTTTCGTTTGGCTGCGGCGTTGGAATTTTCATCAAACGGTTGGTCAAACCGGGGCTGCGCAAACTTTCATCCCCCGACGATTACATCTCAAATATCCTGGTAACGCTGTTCCAGCTTTCTGCGGCTATTGTTATAATGATTCCATCAACCGCTCCGGTTTATTACCTGCTCGCCGGTTTGTTGGCGCTTTACTTCCCGCTGGGAAAACTCAAACATGCGGTTTACTTCTTCGCCGCCCGCTATCATCTCGGCATTTTTTACGGGCATAGAAATGTGTGGCCCCCAAAACCATTGTAACTCCACAGGATGGCTGAACTGACCAAAGAACAAACCGGCAAGGGCTTACAGGTATTTGAAAACCTGAAAGACAGTAAACTTCTCACTCATCTTAACAGTTGCGTTCATTGCGGATTGTGCGCCGAAAGCTGCATTTATTACCTTGCCTCCAAAGATGACCGGCTAACCCCTGCGCGTAAAGTTGACATTGTAAGTTCGGTTTACCGCAGATACTTTACAGTTGCCGGACAAATTTTCCCAAGCCTGGTCAACGCCCGGAATCTCGATGAAACCACGGCAAACGAAATGGTTGACCTGCTCTTTGGCGCATGTACAATGTGCGGACGATGCACCATGCACTGCTCGGTTGGAGTTGATATCGGATACATTGTAAGAACAGGGCGCGCCATGTTGTCGAACATGGGAATGGTTCCGGCTACGCTACAGTCAACAGTAATTGCCGCTGTTGAAACCGGCAATAACATGGGCATTCCCACCGAAGAATTTGTGGCAACCATTGAATGGATGGAAGAGGAACTTATTGACGAAGTTCAAAATCCGGAGGCAAAAATACCGCTCGATCAACGAGGCAAAAACGTTTTATATACTCTGAATCCGCGGGAACCCAAATTTTTTCCGCTGTCAATCTCAGCCATGGCAAAGATTTTTTTCGCCGCAGGAGAAAGCTGGACATTATCGTCGCGGATGTATGACATTACCAACTACGCTTTCTTCAGTGGCAATAAAAATGAATCTTTGTTGATTGCCAAACGGCTTTTTGAAGAAACGGAAGCCTTGCAGGCAAAAACCGTTGTACTTGCCGAGTGTGGGCACGGATCAAGGGCTTTTCGGTGGGAAGCTCCCAATTATCTTGACAGGAAAATGCCTTTTGAAATAAAAACTTCCGTTGAAGTAATTGCCGGTTATATCCGGGAGGGAAAAATCAAACTCGACCCTGAAAAAATCAAACAAAGCGTTACTCTTCACGATCCCTGCAACCTGGTGCGTCATGGAGGTATTATTCAGGAGCAACGGTACATCCTGAAAAATTTCATCCGCAATTTTATTGAAATGAACCCCTGCGGAACCGACAATTACTGCTGTGGCGGCGGCGGCGGACAGCTTGCAATGAGCGAATACAATGACCGCCGGATGAAAATTGCCGCCATCAAAGCCGACCAGATCAAAGCTACCGGAGCAAAAATCGTGGTAACGCCTTGCCACAATTGTGTTGACCAATTAACGCAGATCAGTCAGAGTTTCAAACTTGGCTTACAAATTAAAACCCTTGCAGAAATAGTGGCAGAAGCGCTTATCATAGACTAATCACAAAAACATACTTTACTGCGGCATTATGAGCAAAATGATCTACCTCGACAATTCAGCTACAACCTTTCCCAAACCCGATGTGGTTTATGATTTCATGTGTAATTTCTATCGCGAACACGGCGTAAATCCTGGTCGTTCGGGGTTCGACGCCGCTATCGAAACCGAAGAGGTTGTACATTCCACCCGGAAAATGCTAACCGAACTCTTTAACGGCGATAATCCGAACAGGCTTACATTTAGCTACAATGCCAGCGACTCGCTGAATATGGTTCTCATGGGATTGGCAGAACCCGGCGATCATGTTGTTACAACAATGCTCGAACATAATTCCGTTTTGCGTCCGTTGCACCACCTGATGATTGACAAGGTAATCGAACTTACTCACGTTCCATTTGATGGTCATGGCTATATTGACCCGGAAGATATCAGAAAAGCCATAAGGAAAAATACAAAGATGGTTGTGGTTAACCACAGTTCAAACGTTATCGGAACCGTTCAGCCCATTGCCGAAATCGGTAAGATTTGCCGCGAAGCCGGAGTTTGGTTTGTGGTTGACAGCAGCCAGAGCGCCGGAGCGATTCCTATTGATATGAAGGCGATGAACGTGGATGTAATCGTTTTCACCGGACATAAATGCCTCATGGGTCCAACCGGAATCGGCGGTTCGTATGTAATGGAAAATGTTCCCGTAAGATATACCCGCTATGGAGGAACCGGCGTTCGCTCGGCGCAGAAAACCCATCTCGAAGAATTTCCTTACCGGCTCGAATGTGGAACATTAAACCTTGTTGGCGTTGCCGGACTTCATGCCGGCTTGAAATGGGTACTGGAACAGGGTGTTGAAAACCTCCATCACAAAGAAATTATGCTGTGGGATCGACTGAGAAAAGGCGTACAACAGATCGGTAATGTGATAACATACTGCGCCGAAAGTATCGAAAACCAGAATCCCGTTCTTAGTCTTAACATCAAAGGTTTTGAGTCGGGCGATGTAGGCACAATGCTCGACGTTGACTACAATATTGCCTGCCGTACAGGTTTGCAATGCGCACCAATGGTTCATGAACGCCTCGGTACCGATAAAATTCACGGAACTGTAAGGATTAGCATCGGACCCTTCAATACCGAAGAACACATTGACGCCGCTATTACCGCCATTGGTGAAATTGCTTCAATAAGAAGGTAAAGATCGGCTGTCACCCTTAGCAAATACGCACCATTTTCAACAATCCCAACGGATTTAACGACATCCATTTTTTTGTTTATTGCAGGGTCTAACCACCTCATCGAACTCATCAAAGCCAGTGAAAAACCACCGAAAGAACTCATCTGTAAATTGATTTCCGATGAAGAAATCATCATAAGCCACAATTAACCGCCTGTTTGACCATGAAAATCTATATCGTTGGAATTGGATGTGTTGGAAAGACTACAATTGGTAAATTATTGGCAGATTATATGAATTTTACGTTTTATGATTTGGATGCCGAAGTCGAAAAACATTATCAAAAACCAATCGAAAGATTACAAAATGAATGTTTTACTATGAATGGGTACAGGAAAAAAGCAAGTGTTGTACTTGACCGGTTGCTCAAGATACCAGAGAATGCAGTAATCTCAGGAGTGCCATCAGGATTGCGAGACGCCTATCTTCAGGTATATAAGAAACACAAAAAAGGAATTGACATAAAGTCGGTCAACATTATTGACTCCCCACAGAACATCCTTAACAGATTGACCTTTTATGATGTGGATTCCAAATTGTTAGACATTGAATTAGATGAAGATAAAAAGCGGAAATACCTTAATAAAATCGTTGGAGATTGGAATTACTTTAAAAAATCGCTGAGTCGTGCCGATATACAATTAAATATAGAGAATGTTGCATTGACCAAAATCCCCGGATTGATTGTTGAGGAATTGAAGAAAATTGATGTTCATATCAGCCAAAATCTAAGATAACCCACCTTCTTGTAAACGACAATCAATAACAGATTAAATCCAATTAGGGGTTTAAAAACGGGTCATTCCACCCGATAATTTCTCACTTTAACAATTGGTTGACTATTCGAGAGATGAGCTTTGTTTGAATTTAGAAAACAATACCCGACAGTTGCTTTAACTTTGGTAGGACGTGGTGAGAGTGCCAAAGAAAAACCGCTTATTTGTTCACAGGCAAATTGAAATAAACAAATAGGAGGAATATGGAAATGATTGATAATAAAATGATCAAATTCGTATAGCATAAATTCCCTTCATCATCAAACATAGAATTGAAAATGAAAATGACCAGATTTATCAGTATGATAACAGCATAATACATAAGAATAAACACCCCAGCAATTAACATAATGATAAACCATGTCAACCCTGCATTTTTTCCACTCCCACCTCTATATGTCAATCCGGGGATCCCCGTCCTAAATGAATAGTACTTAGAACCAAATGAACCCCATTTGGTTCTGAAACTTGGGGATATTCCCGATTTACTTATATTCAGGCCAAGTCCATTACCAAAATTTACTCTTTTGCTATACCGTAACCCCATATCATTTACATTTTTGATAAATAAGAATACTCACAATGATAATTGTTGTTAGCAGAATGAAAGAAATCCATCGTGGCACTGTTTTACTGGGTTCAGGATATTGAGGGAAAGTAGTCTCTGGTTGGAGATCATCCATTGATTCCGAGGTATTATCCTGAACTAAAGGATAATCTTGATGAAGAATATTTGATTCTTTTGGTTGATTGGTACCAAAATGGTTTTTCTGTTGCCTGGCCTGTATAACTTCCTCGGTGCGTTTAAACTCCAAATAATTGGTATAAGTGCTTGAAAAAAATCTTTCAAGCGCATTAATATCCTTTATATTGACTTCCCTACTTGATTCTCCGTTAAATGAGCCAACTATTCCCTCCATTTCAAGATGATCGATTAACCTTCCAGCCCTGTTGAATCCAATTTGTAATTTTCTTTGAATAAGCGATGCTGAACCGTGTTGATGTTGTACAACAAGCCTTGCAGCTTCTTCGAAAAATTCATCCTTTTCCGAATGGTCTATTTTTGAATAATATACTCCTGTTTCTTTATAACTTATTACCGGAACAAATCGAATCGGGTCTATATCTTCGACCAATGAGTTGTCACAGTTAACATTTTGTAATTTTGATAGATGGCCAAGTGGCTCGAGGTTTTTGACTTTAGTATAACTCAAGTCAACGTATTTAAGCGACATCAAACCAATTAATGGTGATAGATCATTGATTTCTGTATTGTTGCAAGTGAGTTTGACTAATTTTCCCATACCACTGAGTGGAGATAAATCGGTAATCCCTGTACTTGAAATATTAATCTCAATAAGGTTTGTGTGATCCGAAATATTCTTCAGACTATTGATCTTCGTTTTGCTACAGTCAATAAATTCAAGGTTATTCAATAATCATTATCACTGCACCAAATATGCTTGTGATCGATGTTATATTTAATATTAATGTTACTGCATGTTCCATTAAACCCAGCATATCTGCCCTCTCCTCCATTGTTATAGGTACATTTAAATGCAAGGTGTTTGTTTTCAGCGTTTTTCATGTGGGGTTTTTGGTTTTATCATGATGAAATTCACATTTTGATTTTAAAAATGTCGTTTTAATAAGGCCTTCAGTACACTATGAAATAATATAATTCTGGATTCCTTTTCAAAGGTATGCAAACTCAACCAATATGAACCGGAATCTACAAAATCATACCCGGTCGGAACATTTATGCTCGTTTTTTGTATCTTGCAGGCTCTAAACACCTGGTTGAAACAAACATCAATCTTCAAAAATTCCGGATCAATAGTAATTTCTGGGGGGGGGAAGGGAATTTCGGATTTCGGATTTCAGATTTCAGATTTCACATCTCACATTCAAAAAACTTATCAACAAACCCTTCACTTTTGGCCAAAACCCTGATTAATCATAAAAAAGTATGGACACGATGGAAAATCAGGACAGATCAAAATTTAACGACCAATTGCGTGAAAGAACCATTCAGATGGCAGCGAAACTTTATTGGCTATTGAAAGATAGAAAGGTTTCCTGGATCATCCGCCCAGGCGTGAATCAGATCCTTCGGAGTTCATCATCCGTGGCTGCAAATTTCCGGGCTGCAACCCGTGCACGCTCGGATGCAGAGTTTTATGCCAAGATATGTATTGTCGTAGAGGAGTGTGATGAAACCCTGTTTTGGCTTGATTATCTGATGCGTATCAACTTTCTTGATTTTTGCAAAACGAAGGAAATCTATTCAGAGGTTGAACAACTGGTGAGATTGTTCAATGCGATAAAATCAAAGATGAAGATAAAAATTGGGGGCAAAAAATCTGAAATCTGAAATCTGAAATCTGAAATCTGAAATCTGAAATCTGAAATCTGAAATCTGAAATCTGAATTTTATGCTTTGCTACCTCTCCCCCCCACAGAAATTCCTCATGAGCCATAATTCCTCCGATTTGCCACAAAAAACGCACCCCTATTTTAAAGCCCCGCCCAACTGGCTTATTTCTTCTGTTTTATACGGACTTTCGTGGAGCATGTTTTTCGATGCAAACCTCTCCTTTCTTGCATGGTTTGCTTATGTTCCTTTGTTTTATGATCTGGAAAAGAAAAACAGTTTCTGGAGTTTTTACAAAACAGGATTGTTTTTTTCTGTTGTTGCCTATTTGATTATATGTCACGGGTTTCTGTTCTCCGCCGGAAATCATTTGCTTGTAATTGCCGGCTCTGCAAATGAACTCCTGATGTCATCCTTTGTATTTGCACTGTTATATCCGTTTAAAAAGAAATTCGGCTTCACGAGAGCGCTGATTTTGTTTCCTTTTATCATCGCCCTTTGGGAAATGGTCTATCAGTGGCTCGACCATTCTTATGGTTACCTGGCGCTCTCCCATTCGCAATGTCAAAACACCTGGATCATTCAATTCATTGATCTGTTTGGGGTTTGGTCAATCGCAACCTGGGTGATGGGTTTTAACGTCCTGCTGTTTTTTATTTCAAGAAAATCGAACGGGAAGTATTTTACATTCAGATTTTTAAAGAAAATACTTCTTATTTGTTGCCTGATGATCCTTCCGCCGCTTGGTTATTCCATGATCAGGTTTCTGCAGATTGAGGACCAAAATCGGCAAAAGGTCAACATCACCCTGATCAACACCAATTTCAGCGTTCGGGATAGTATTATTTATGAAGATTATGTATCGAGAATAGAAAGATTGACCTTTCTCACCGATTCCATTGATTATGAATCAAAAAGCAGGAACCTCCGGACGGATTTGTACGTCTGGCCCGAAGGCGCGGTGGATTATGGCAACGATTCAATGTTCTATAGTTTTATTGATTCGGCGGTACGCGACTGGCATACGCCGCTGTTAGCGGGAATGCAAATCATTCCTGAAAATGCAACCGCAACCGATCGCAGAAGGGTAAACCGGGCTGCCCTGATCAGCCCCGGCGTTTTGCAAAATGAATTTCAACATTATGATAAAGTACATCTGGCGCCGGGCAATGAAAAAATCCCTTACCACCAATTCCTTGTAAAAATACCCGGGTTCCCTGTGGCAATAAATGATTCTTCCTGGCTAAAAAGCGGAAATAAAGTACAATTAATTGAATTACAACTGCAAAATGGCAGAAAAGTAAAGATGGGAACTCCAATTTGTCTTGAACAAAACTATCCGGAAATCTGGAGCGAAATGGCACGGCGCGGCGCCGGATTTTTCGTACAATTATCCTACGAATCATGGTGGACAGCAAGGTATTTCAAAATCCAGATGGCGAATATCACCCGGTTGCGTTGCATTGAAACCCGGCGCAGCGCTGCAAGGTGTTCCAATGGAGGGATAACTGAATTTATTGATGGTTACGGGAAAATCCAATCGCAGGCCAAACCGGGAGAAGGTTGCCTGACGGCGAGTTTATCCCTGAATAATGAGATAACTTTCTTTGTAAAATACGGTTGGAATTATTGCGTGATTTGTCTTATCTTTATTGCCGGTTTCTCGGTTGTTTTTTTCTTGAAACAGCCCAAACCTGCTGTTGGTTGATTTTTATTATGAAAATTTAAGTTTTGGTTTTATGAAAAATGGTAAAGTGCGTTTTAACAGGTATTTGGTTCTATTGTTAATTCTCCATGCATTCTTTTCCCAGGTTGAGGCAAAAGCATCAATTTGTTGCGTTGGCGGTAACGGGGAAAAATGCTGGAATAGCAGTAAAAAAAAGAAGAATGTTCAAATTAAACGAACGTTCTCTCCCCCCGGTAGGAGTGTCAATTTGATTAGCGCTGCCGGACCATCAAATGGTTTTAATCCGGTCAATCCCCCGGTGATTACTTATGCAGATCTGAATTATGCCTACAGCCCGCAAAATGATCTGTATTATTATGCTCAATCTTATGGAACCGGCAGTATGAATATTGGGCCTGTAAACAAATTGACCGCCCAACAATGGACAATGCCAAACTGTACCTTTGAAGACATTGATTCAGCAGTGGGCATCCCCGTTTCACAAACCCCATATCTTCAATATTTTCCCACAGCCACACATTGTAAGCTATACGAATATCTTGAATATGGTGAGATTTACAGCTATTTCGAATACTACGACCTGAACCCGTCCGGAATCACCCTGCTTGGCAGTGTTGATGATTTTGATTTTACACCAAACGCTGACACTACTGATTTGTTTATTGCCCCGCTGGAAATTGATATAAATTTCCATCTTGTTGTAAATGACACGTTGATTAACGGCAATCAAAAAAAGATATTGAATGAAGTTATTGATGCGGAAGGCTTTGGCACACTGACAACTCAATGGGGCAATTTTGACGTTATAAAAATTGTCAACCATTATAATGAGTTTTATTATGAAAACGGGATACTGATCGATGAATTTCATCAACCGGTTGTCACTTTTATCAGCAAGGACGGGAATCAACTGGATGTTACACTGCCGGAAGGTTCTGCCACAACAGGTACCGTTGCCACGGAAATGATTGAATTTACACGCATTGTTTATGACAGTTTCGCAACGTTGCAGAATGAAACCCTTGGATCAGGTACGACAAATTGTTACGATGCTTTCGGGACTATAACCGTGGCTGGGAACGGAACAGCGTTTACAGCCAACAGCGGGTCGTCAGCCACCATGATTTCGGGGCGCAACATCAAATATCAGGCAGGGACAAAAGTGAAATCAGGCGGGCTGATGCATGGATATATCACCGCAAACAGTCAATACTGCCCCATAAACTATAACTACATCAACCCGGCAAGCGGCAATCAGATTTCTGGAAATGCCAACGCAATTTCGCCAACAGATGGAGGAAAGAATGGGAAACTCCGGATTTTTCCGAACCCAACAACCGGGGATGTCACGCTTCAGTTGCCCGAAAATGAAGAAACCCAGATGATTAAAGTAGAAATCACAGATATAAACGGACTCAATGGAATTTCCAAGGATATTCCCGGACTTGGGCAATATACCATTTCCGTTGAAAGTCTTCCTCCGGGAATTTATTTTCTTCATGTGACCACAGGAAAATCGCGGGAGACAGTAAAACTTATACGGTTATAAAAGCAATGGGTTATTGTTTTAAAAACAGTCTTTTATCTATCTTTATGGGCTGAAACCGACTGATTTTAATTATTGAACTTAAATTTAGTTTTATGAAAAATTACAACCCACGTTTTAGCAGGTATTGGGTTTTATTGTTAATGCTTCCTGCCCTTTTATGCCGGCTTGAGGTTGATGCTAATTTCTGTTGCGTTGGCGGGGGCGGTGAAAACTGTTGGGGTCAAGGGCCTGCTGGCAAGAAGAAGATTCAAATGAAACGAACATTCACACCACCTTGCAGTTCTCCCAATCTGAAAAGCAAAGCCGGACAATCATACCGACCTGAACAGAGCAATCCCCCTTTGATTACATACGCAGATCTGGATTACGCTTACAGTCCGCAAAACGGCCTTCAGTATTATTCCCAGGATGTTGGAACCGGCAGCATGAATATTGGAACTGTCAATCTGGTAACCCCTCAGCAGTGGGTCATGCCACCCTGTACATTTAACGACATTGATACTGCGCGAGGTATTCCGGTTTCACAAACGCCCTATCTACAATATTTTCCCACAGCCACACATTGCAAGCTTTACGAATATCCCGAATATGGAGTGATTTACAGCTATTTTGAATATTATAAACTGAACCCGACCGGAATTACTTTGCTTGGCAGCGTTGACGATTTTGAAATTACACCCAATGTTATCGAGAACAATTTTTTTATTGCCCCTTTATCCATTGATATAAACTTCCATCTGGTCTTAAATGACACCCTCATTTACGGGAACCAAAAAAAGATTCTGAATGAAGTTGTTGATGCAGAAGGTTTTGGTACGCTGACCACTCCATGGGGCACGATTGACGTTTTAAAAATTGTCACCTATTATAATGAATTATATTATGAAGATGGCGAGTTGGTTGAGGAATATCATCAGCCGGTGATAACATTTATCAGTAAGACCGGCAATGAACTGAATGTCACCCTGCCTGAAGGTTCTGCCACAACCGGCACAGTTTCCACTGAAATGATTGAATTTACACGCATTGTTTATGACAGTTTCGCCACGGTGCAGAATGTAACCCTTGGATCAGGTACGACAAATTGTTACGATGCTTTCGGGACTATTACCGTTGCCGGGAACGGAACGGCTTTTACCGCCAACAGCGGATCGTCAGCCACCATGATTTCAGGACACAACATCAAATATCAGGCAGGGACAAAAGTTAAATCAGGCGGGCTGATGCATGGATATATCACCGCAAACAGTCAATACTGCCCCATTAACTATACCTATATCACCCCGGAAAATCCCAACCTGGTTTCCGGAAATGGGGACGCTATTTCGCGATCTGATGGAGGAAAGAATGGGAAACTCCAGGTTTTTCCGAACCCAACAACCGGGGATGTTACAATCCAGATACCCGAAAATTCAGAAACCCGTTTGATAAAAGCAGAAATCACGGACATCAATGGAATCATTGAAATATCTGAAAATCTCTCGGAAGTCAGGAAATACAACCTGACGGTTGAAAGTCTCCGGCCTGGAATGTACTTTCTGCATGTAACAACCGCAGAATCCATAGAGACCATAAAACTGATCAGAAGGTAAAGATCACGGTGAACTACTTGGCAAACCGGAAGAAAAAATCTGTTATATAAATCCCCAGTCGCAGGAGGCGCAGGTCCAGGCAATATGAAAAATAAAAAAGCTTACAAAGGTTGGTCACAGGCTATATTTCTTTCTTGCTTTTCGTCAATAAACCGCCTGAAATAACCTGGCATTATGCCTGTATTTTGTTCAAAAGCCCGGTAAAAACTCCGAACTGAACCAAAACCGGCTTCAATGGCAATAACCTCTGTTTTAATAGATATGTGCTTCACCTCCTCAAACATCATTGTTGCAGAGGACTCTCCCCCTCTCCTGAACAAAGAGGGGGTCGGAGCGGGAGGTTCTACTTATTCACAATCACCTTATTGAGTATATCGGATGTCGGATTCGGATAGATCGTAACCATATTGTTATGCGCAACGGATGATGCATTACCGGCATCCGCGATAGTTAGTATCGCGTTACCAATAACATTTCCATCGCCATCCGCCAATTCGGATAATGGGTTGGGGTTTAATGTGAAACGGA
>JAPLDO010000243.1 GCA_026391715.1 Bacteroidota bacterium | reverse complement strand
ACGTATAAAACAATGGAAAAGGAGTTGAATTGGTACATGGAACAGATGCAGTCCTGATGAACCCCATGCATCAACATGAATACTGAATAGTAAATACTCCCCGATTTCTGTCAAGCCCCAAATTCGGAACCTCCCCAGGTTGAAAGTCCGCCAGGTTTCAACCTGGGATTTTCTTGTTATGTGTGAATCATGTAAGGATTTTCCGGATTTATGTAACATTAATGGCGGTAAAGTGAACGAACTTTGACCTGTTGAAAATGTTATTCACAATACAAAATCTTCTGATTATGAAAAAAATACTGATTGCGCTGGATTATAATCCAACTGCAAAGAAGGTAGCAGAAATTGGTTTTTCTTTGGCAAAAGCCATGAATGCCAAAGCTATTTTATTACATGTTGTTGCAAATGCAGTTTATTATGCTTCAACTGATTATTCCCCGATCATGGGGTTTACCGGTTATATGGATACAAGGCAAAAGCAATTGGATAGCATTGATGGATTAAAGCTGGCATCCTTAAATTTTCTTGAGAAATCAAAGCGCCATCTCGGTGATGAAAACATTACTACTCTTGTCAAAGAGGGTGATTTTGCCGACTCGATACTTGAGGCAGCCAAAGAATTGCACGTTGATGCTATTGTCATGGGAACCCATAGCCGGAAATGGCTGGAGGAAATACTCATGGGAAGTGTAACTGAAAAAGTCCTTCATCAATCTTCCATTCCACTATTAATCATTCCAACAAGAAATACTAGCAAGTAAGATCCGGCGCCGGGAAAACCAATTTTAAAGATATGCGCTCTAAAACTGTTGCAGTAATTGTTGCTCATCCCGATGATGAAACCTTGTGGACGGGAGGAACAATCCTGAGCCATCCAAAGTGGCAATGGTTTATTGTTTGTCTCACCCGGAGTCTTGACACTGATCGTTCTCTGAAGTTCCACCGGGTTTTAAATATTTTTAAAGCGGAAGGGATTATGGGGAATCTGGATGATGAGCCTGATCAAAAACCAATGGACGAGCAAGAGGTTGAAAGCAGGATTTTGGAATTGTTGCCTGCGAGACATTACGACCTGTTGATTTCGCATAACCCAACCGGTGAATATACCCGGCATCTCCGTCATGAGGAAACCGGAACAGCGGTGATTAAACCTCCGGGAGGTCTTGCCACCCAGGGAGATCTTTTATATCGGGGGCTTCTCGAAATGGGGATTGACGCTCATGCCGTTCATTTCGAATCCGCGCAAGAGAAAGAGTGGTATTATCGCTGGTTTGAACCGGATGTTGTGGTTGAGACGGAAAAACCAGACACAGCGAGGCTATATCCCTTCGCTGGTTTTACATTGCCGCGCTTGTTGCTGCCGGAAGACATTCACTTGCCAGGGAAAAGCTGGTGGCGCTCACACACTTGATTAACTTTTCGAAAACCCAACCCGTCCGTTTCGGATTCAATGAATGGTTAAAGTCTCAGGACGGGTCGCCGATGGGACAGGACTGGCAAACCTGGAGCGCCGCACTATACCTGTATGCTGCAAAATGTGTGGAAGAAAAACATACGCCGTATTTTGATGAAATGCGCAAATACCCATAAAGCAACTAAATTGCAAATGAAAACAATTTATATTTTAATATTCATACTCCTATCTTTTCAATTTTTGACCGCGCAGGATGTTCCTCGTCAGAACCCCGGAAAAGTTGCCCCCAATGATACGATCGTACCCGGAAAAGTAACCAGGGAGAGGCAAATTGAAAAGATTGAAAAAGTGACGGTGAAATTACTTTCTGATTCATTGGGCAATGAACCCAGGAACAGTAAACTCATTGATACCACTATGCAAAATAAATACGGCGACCTGCTCGACGACGATACAGCCTATAATCAAAGATATCCTTTATGGATTCCTGCCACTGAAGTTATAGGAGCAGTTGTTTTTACATGGGCTCTGGATCGTTATATATTAAATGCAGATTACGCACGAATAGGGATTCAAACCTGGAAAGCCAATATCTCCAACGGATGGGAATGGGATAAGGACAGGTTTGGCGTAAACTTTATTGGTCATCCATATTCAGGAACATTGTCTTATAATGCCGGTAGGGCAAACGGTTATAATTACTGGCAATCCTTTGGATTTGCGTTTGGAGGAAGCCTGATGTGGGAATATTTCGGAGAAAATACAAAACCTTCCTATAACGACATTATCAATACACCAGTCAACGGGGCATTCCTGGGCGAAGTCCTCTACCGTTTGAGTTCGAACATCCTTGATGACCGAACCAGTGGGAGAGAGCGGGTTTTTCGTGAAATTGCAGCAGGGTTGATCGATCCCATGAGGGGATTCAACAGGCTCATTCAGGGAAAAACTTTCAGGAGAACAAATAAAGAGGTTTATGAGAAGGAACCGATCAATATCTCTCTTTATGGGGGCGTTCGGAAAATAAATGATGAAGGTGTGGGGATGTTTGGCGCCGGAACATATAATCCCATGTTCAATGCCCAGTTTGATTATGGAAATCCTTTTGAAATCCGGAAGCGGAAACCCTTTGATTTTTTCAAACTTCGGGTTGATATCAACATCGGCGTTGGAAGAAAGTTTGTAGATAATGTTCTTGGGTATGGAATTCTTTTCGGTAAAAACCGGCAACTCGGAAAACTTGCCTTTCTCGTTGGAGGATTTCAATATTATGATTATTGGGATTGCAAGAAATTTGAGTTAGGCTCCATTGGTTTCGGCGCGGGTGTGATTTCCAAATGGACCATGAGCAAAGTGAGCAACCTTTACAACAGCGTTCATCTGGCTTTGGTTCCATTTGCCGGAAACAGCGCTCGTTTTGGCCCAGATACTTCGCAAGATATTCCTGTTGTTTTACCTGGAAGATAAACAGCGGCGGGGACATTATAATTAATGGCATCAGTTAAGTTGATAAACCACCATTATGCCGGCGCCAACATGGCTCACAGGAAGAATTTTCAATTTCTTAATGTGATTGTTCATGATGGTCCTTCCAATTGCAAAACCCAATGCCGAACCAACAAATACATCTGATAACCAATGATCATTCTGATAGGTGCGCGATGCAGCGGTAAGTCCTGCCAGGGTGTAACAAAGAATGGGAACCCAGATTGTTTTATTGTAGGATGTTGCAATCACTGTGGCTACCGCAAATATTACCGTTGAATGCCCCGAAGGAAATGAGCTGTTGCTGATCGGGGCAAACGGGCCATCCCACAAATTAGGATTAGGCGGATCATCATCGTAAGGTCGGTGACGATGGGTAAGTTGTTTCAGTACCTGGGCAGTAACAAACCCGAAAATATATGCTTCAACACCCTTAAGCGCAGTGTAGCGTGCTTTGTCATTTTTGGTAATGGCGCCTACTCCGTAAAGGATCGCCAGTGCAGGAAGTGAGTAAACTCCACTTCCCAGACGCTCCAATCCATTCACTGACGCCCAATCCATGAATGAATTCTGGTTTTTAAGAACAATTTGCTGAATTTCGGCATCCTGGGTCATGATCGCCGCTGTAACAAGCGCCACACCGGAGAATGCGATCCACTGATAACCATTCCACT
The DNA here is from genome assembly GCA_026391715.1 of Bacteroidota bacterium. Lineage (GTDB taxonomy): Bacteria > Bacteroidota > Bacteroidia > Bacteroidales > FEN-979 > CAIVAT01. The sequence continues at coordinate 4,660 of JAPLDO010000243.1, read as the reverse complement.
TGATAGGAGCAATCAGAATGTCCCTTCCATCGGTAAGCCAAGATTTAAAATAGGCTTTGTCGGGAACAATTGAGAGTGTTCTTTCATCTGCGGGAATGGAGCTGAGTGGCTTTGGAGCCAGGGCGTCGTCCTGGGCAATTGCATAAAATTTAGTGATCAGCATTAATCCAATCATAAGCAAACGATATTTTTTCATTATTGGATGATTTAAAATGCAATTTTAGCCTTTTTTTTTCTGAATACGTCAAATCTGGTTCCTCCCCATATTCGAAATTGAGCCACACCATAAGTGAATAAAGCATTGTTGAGTTTGTCGGGAACTTCCTTGAATCCGGTTTGTGCCGAACCGCCGACGAACCATTTGTCTGAATTATAACCAAGCGCAAAGCGACCACTGAGTTGAAAATTAAATTCAGCTAATGAATAATTTCCAAGCTCATTGCTATATGAAGCCAATTGGGCTGCCACACCCGGGAATAAAGCGGCGGTGAGGTAAAAATTTTTCAGGAACACGAGGGTACAAACATAACCCGGAGACAGACCGATTGAATAAAACGTTCCATCGGAACGTCAGTCCTGATCCTTCGGGAGAATCAAACATCCCCAGTGAAATATTTTTGAAATGCCGGTTCTTGTGAAATTCAGGAATCACAATGCCGATGATTGCCCCGAGTGCAAAACCAACCGCTACATCAGAGGGGAAGTGGTCCAGCGATCTTATCCGTGCATAGCCTATAAATAAAGGGGGAACTGAAGCAGCCAGGTAAATCAGATATTTTTTCGCACCCAGGTTGGGGTGGTAATCGCAATATACTTTGGCCATAAAAAATGTGCTGTATGCTGAGGAAGCGACGTGACCGCTGTAAAAGGAATTGCGGTTCTGGCCATTCTTGCGTAAATTATCAGCGAACTCAGGGTAGTAGGTCATTGGCCTTAACCGGTTTTGAAACGTGGGTCCGAGAAAACTATAATTGTAAAATGTAAAGGTAATAGTGTGTCCTTCCACATACATAAGCAGCAAATCATACCAGTCGCGTCGCATTTCTTTATCAAATAAAAAAAGCGCCGGCATAAGAAATAAAGCCGTCTGTCCATAATCGGAAATATCCTTCCACAGCGCGCGACCAACTGAGTTTTGCTTTAATGCCCATTGGTCAATGGAGTTCATCAGGTTTTTCTGTTGATCGCTGTTGACAAAAATCAACTCATCCATTGTAAGCGACGACTTGTTTTTTAACCGGCTGATCGCATAAATATCTCCAACCATTCCAACGCCGATGATACTCCCGGTTACCCAGTAGTTCACATGATACCGCCTGATCCTTTTTTGTTCTTTTACAATTGAGTCGGATGACTGGCACCAGGTATTCAGACAACAGAAAAGGACAATGATTAAACTGAATATTTTTTTCATAAAAGGCAAGGATTATCAACATGTAAAGGTGCGCACAATCCAAGGGAACCTTGTTACACAATTGCAGCAAAGACTTACAAGATTCACACATTTTGATTAAGGACCCTGTGATTCGAATGGTTTAAAAGTGTGAATCATGTAACTTATTTATATTGTTGTGTAATAGATTAAACAGGCAATGGTCATAATTTTGTGATAAGTTGAGGAAATAAAGAAAATGAAGAAATTCAATCCGGTCGCGAAAGTCAAAGGGTTCGCCACGACGCAATCCGTGCGGCTCAGTGAAAAAACCATGGCGAAGACGGTCATGGCGAATAATTTTTTAACCGATATTGCGGATGTGTTTTTGTTTATTATCCAGATCATCCGGGAAACTTTTTCACGTGACTTTGAATGGAAGGAGTTTTTCAGGCAGTGTTTTCAGATCGGGTATAAGTCATTACCTTTAATATCCATCACCGGAACTATTATGGGGCTGGTGTTAACGATACAATCAAGACCGGTGCTCATTAATTTCGGAGCGGTGACCTTGTTACCCGGGATGGTGGCTATTTCGCTCATCCGGGAAATGGCGCCGGTAATCACGGCGCTGATCTGTGCGGGGAAAATCGGCTCCGGAATGGGCGCCGAATTAGGATCCATGAGAGTAACCGAACAAATTGACGCCATGGAAGTCTCCTCCACTAACCCTATGCGTTTCCTGGTAGTTACCAGGGTTATGGCGGCAATTTTGATGGTTCCGTTGCTGATTTTATATGCAGATGCATTGGGCATTCTGGGCAGTTGGGCAGGCGCAAGCATTAAAGGCGACGTTTCATTTGTCTTGTTTTTCTCACAGGCATTTGCACCGGTCAAGTTCATGGATTTTTTCCCGGCTTTCATTAAATCGTTTTTCTTCGGAGCTGTTATCGGATTGGTTGGATGTTATAAAGGATACAATGCCGGAAGGGGAACAGAAAGCGTAGGAGTGGCAGCCAATTCCGCAGTTGTACTGGCGTCGCTGCTCGTGATCGTGGTTGATATGATAGCGGTGCAGATTACGGATATGATGCTGTGAAAGTTGAAATAACGGATGATAAACCAATGAACGCAAAACCTGTTGTAGAGATAAAAAACCTTAAGAAATCATTTGGCAACCAGGAAGTTTTGACAGATGTATCTTTAAACCTTTATGAAGGCGAAAACCTTGTGGTGCTGGGTAAATCAGGTTCCGGAAAATCCGTTTTAATAAAATGCATCGTAGGTTTATTACGGGCTGACGCCGGATCGGTAAAGGTGTTTGAGAATGATGTGACGGCATTGAACAGAAAGAACCTGGGGCTGCTGCGGCAGAAAATTGGTTTTCTTTTTCAAAGTGGCGCTTTGTATGATTCCATGACAGTGAAACAAAACCTGGAATTTCCTTTGCGCAGAATAAAGAAGGATTTGTCGGAAAAAGAGAGGGATGCAAAAATAAATGAGGTTCTGGAAAATGTCGGGTTGGCTGATGCTTTGCATAAAATGCCCTCGCAACTATCAGGCGGAATGAGAAAACGCATCAGTTTGGCGCGCACTATTGTGGTGGATCCGATGGTCATGCTATACGACGAACCCACAACCGGACTTGACCCCGTTACGTCCGATGAAATCAGTTCTCTGATTACTGAGGTACAGAAAAAATATAAAACCTCTTCCATCATCATTACCCATGATATAAAATGTGCCCACCATACTGCAAACCGAATGATCATGCTAAGCAAAGGGGAAGTCTATATGGAAGGAAAGCCAAAGGACTTTGAGAATTCAACCGACCCGCTGATCAGATCTTTTTTTATGTAGAATAAAGTGGATTTTTTTCTTTTTACAGCAGTCTCAAATTGTTATAAAAACCAACTTCAAAGATGGAAACACATAGCCAAAAATATAAAATTCGCTTAGGACTGTTTATTGCCGGCGGATTGACACTTTTTGTCCTCGCCATATTTATCATCGGCAAACAAAAAAACATGTTCGATCCCGTTTATAAACTAACCTCCACGTTTTACAACGTAAGTGGATTGCAGGTAGGCAATAATATCCGGTTCGCCGGTATTAATGTAGGCTCTGTTGACAAAATCAGCATAATCAACGATTCAACGGTTAAAGTAGCCATGCTGATTAAAAAGGATGTGAAGCAGTTTATCAAAACCGATAGTGAAGTGGCTATCGGTTCGGAAGGACTCATTGGGGCGCGCTTGTTATTGATTACCCAGGGTAGCGCAAATGCGCCTTTTGCAAAAGAGGGACAACAGCTAACATCAGCCGAACCTGTTGAAATTGATGCAATTATGGCAAGTTTACAGGTAACGGCAGGAAATGCCGAAGTGATTTCACAGGAACTGGCAGAGATAATGGTAAAAATAAACGGCGGAAGCGGAACCCTGGGGCGATTAATCCAGGATTCGACTATCGCAGAAAATTTCAGTCAAACGATGATCAATATTAAAAGGAGCAGCAAAGGGTTGGATGAAAACATGGAGGCAGCCAAACATAATTTCCTGCTCCGCGGGTACTTCAATAAAAAGGAAAAAGCCGCCGCCGAAGCAAAAAAAGAGGAAGAGAAAAAGAAGGCGAAGGAACTGAAGAATAAAAAGAAGTAAAGTCATCCGGCAACAGGATGTAAAAATATAATATGGTAAAATCTAAAATGGCAAAATGGCGGAGGAACCCGCCATTTTGCCATTTTAGATTTTAGATTTGATTTATTTTTTGACAATCTTTTTTATTTCTATTCGATCGCCACTGTTAACCTGGATGAGATAAATTCCGGGAGCGAATTTCCCAAGGAAGAATGAATACCCATTATTGCCGATCACCTCCTTACTTTCGATCAGTTCACCTATCATATTGAAAATCTGTATTTTCGTATTTTGATTTCTGAGAGCGGGTTCCATTTCAATGTAAAACTTGTCACTTGTCGGGTTTGGATATACCCTAAAGAAGAATTTATCTGTGAAACCGGGGATACTTTCTGACATTTCTACTCCCGTCATCATCATTCCGGGAAATAAGGTGCAACAGTATTGACCATTAGTGGTGATATAGGCATGCAGATATCCACCCGGATAGACCTGTGTACCATCGAGGAAGCGAATGTTTTGCGCTGCAATCATGGTGACGCTTGCGCCATTCAATACGCGATAGGTTGTTCCGTTTCCTGCAACAGTAATAGTTTGTAAAGCATTTTCACATTCATTTACTCCCTGATCAACGGCGCCCGTCACCTGG
>JAPLDO010000235.1 GCA_026391715.1 Bacteroidota bacterium | reverse complement strand
CTGATGGTAAGCTCGGAGTAGATAAACAATGGAGTGTTGATTGAATTAGGAATATTCAATATGCCGCCATTGCGGTTAGGGTCTTCACAACTGATGATGTAATTGGAAGGTCCTGGAAATGTATGTTGTCCAACATATTTGTTATAGGTGATGCTATCGGGTAAATAGTTAATCATAACACGCGGAATATCCGAGACAGAGCCATCGCCCCATAAAATAGTTAGTAAATCGCGATAGGCATTTGCCAGACTTGGCGTAAAGGTATATGAAACCAGAGTGATTTCGTAAGTGAGTCCCGAAATGTGTCTGTAAGTAATTTCTGCGGCACGTTGATGGGTTGCAAAACCATTGAGTGAGCCGCAAACAAGAAGCGCGATAAAACAAAAAAGAAAGAGCAGAATACGCAGACGCGACATTTCGTGTGTTGGGCTAAGATTGTCACGTCAAAAGTAAGAATTTTCCAGTAAATTTGCCCACTTCATTGAAAATCGTTTTTTTTCATGTATCAGCCAAATCCGGAGGTTGAAAAGCGGGAAATTATTAAACGCTATCGCAACCTATACAAAGTATGGAAACCTCGTAAGCCGGAAGATCGGAATAATGTCCGCAAAGCCTTTAAAATGGCGCTGGAAGCGCATAAGGATATGCGCAGGAAAAGTGGCGAGCCCTTCATTTACCATCCGATTAGTGTGGCAACAATTGCTGCCGGCGATATAGGATTGGGCGCCACATCCATTGTTTGCGCTTTGCTGCATGATGTAGTGGAAGACACGGAATACACTATTGAAGATATACGCGGTTTGTTTGGCGACAAAGTGGCTGCGATTATTGACGGGTTAACAAAAATCAAAGGACTTTTTAACCAGCATACTTCTGCGGTTCATGCCGAGAACTACAAAAAAATCCTGTTAACGCTTTCTGATGACGTCCGCGTAATACTTATCAAACTTGCCGACAGGCTGCACAACATGCGCACGCTTGACGCTCTTTCGCGTGAAAAACAATTGAAAATATCTTCCGAAACTGTATATCTCTACGCTCCGCTGGCACACCGGCTTGGACTCCATGCCATTAAAAGTGAACTCGAAGACCTTGCTTTGAAATATACAGAGCCGGGGGTTTTCGAAACAATTTCCCGGAAACTGAAAGAAACGGCAGAAGAGAGAGGCAGGTTTGTCACCAAGTTTATGTTGCCTATCAAAAAGTCCCTCAGGGAAAAAGACTTTATCTTTCATATTCAGGCACGGGAGAAATCAATCGCCGCCATCTGGCATAAAATGCAAAAAAAAGAGGTGCCGTTTGAAGAGATTTATGACATTTTTGCCATCCGGATTGTTATTGACTCTCCCATAGATACTGAAAAAGCAGATTGCTGGAGAGTCTATTCCTGTATCACCGAAATTTACAGACCTAATATGGAGCGATTGCGCGATTGGATATCAATTCCGAAATCCAATGGCTATGAAGCTTTACATACAACAGTGATGAGCCGTACCGGTGAATGGGTCGAAATTCAGATCCGTTCAAGCCGCATGAATGAAATTGCTGAAAGAGGGTATGCCGCCCACTGGAAATACAAGGAATCATTGAACATGAACAGCAGGTTGGATAACTGGCTCGACCGGATTAAAGAAATGATTGAAAGCCCCGAAGCCGATGCATTATCGTTTATTGATGATGTGAAAGGGTATTTTTTCCTTGATGAAATTTCTGTATTTACGCCTCAGGGCGAACTGCGCACTTTACCTGCCGGATCAACTGTACTCGATTTTGCTTATGCAATTCATAGTGAACTGGGAAATACCTGTATCGGCGCCAAAGTTGATAAAAAACTGGTTCCACTCCCGCAAATCCTGAAGAATGGTCAACAGGTTGAACTTATTACCTCGCAAAGGCAAACCCCAAAAGAGGAGTGGCTTGGATATGTGGTTACTACCAGGGCAAAGTCAAGTATAAAATTAACCCTCCGGGCTGAAAAAAAGAAATTTTCCAAAACGGGAAAGGAAAAACTTAGCAATTGGTTTCAACAACTGGGCGTTCCATTTACTAATGAAAATATTCGCAACTTCTTATCAACGCTAAATTTTAGCAGCCTTGTTGATCTTTTTTACGCTGCCGCAAAAGATAAAATCGGAATTAAAGACGTCAAACTCTTTGCCGCATCAGGCTTTCGGAGCGGATGGCTAAATTATATCTCCAGAAAAACAATCAAAACCAAAGAAGAAAATCCTGAAAATAAAAATCACTCACCCTACTTCAGAAATGAATCCATTGATACAGTAACAGATAATGATGATATTACAGATGGATATGAAGTGGCTTGCTGCTGTAATCCTATTCCCGGAGATGATGTGATTGGTTTGATTGCCTCTGATGCGACGCCTGTGCAGATTCATCGTAGTAAATGTTTACGGGCTCAGGAACTTATTACATCTTTTGGAAACCGTTTGGTCAGGGTTTACTGGGCTGAGCAGGAATCTGTTTCCTTTCAGGCCGAAATTAAAATTACAGGAATTGATAAAAAAGGATTAATCAATGAAATTACCCGGATTATTTCCAACGAACTTGATCTTAATATTAAATCGCTCAAAATTGAGGAAGTAAATGGATTAACACACGGTTCTATTACACTTTATGTTTCTCATATTTCTAATCTGAAAGATGTTGTCAATAACCTGAATATGATAGAAGGAATTACTCATGTTTCGAGAGTGGATTAATTTTTTCTATTTATATTTGTTCTAAATATTGATTAATGATTACCTTTATGCAAAATTTCGGATATGATTAAAAATACCAATGGCGAGCTTCTCGAACCCGTGCATGAAGCTTTTACGCAGTACCTCGAACTACATGGACACAGAAAGACCCCGGAACGCTATACTATATTGAAGGAAATATTTGCCACAGAAGGACATTTTGATATTGAAACCCTGTATATCAGAATGAAGAATCACAAATACCGGGTTAGCCGCGCAACGCTTTACAATACCATTGAACTACTGCTCGATTGCGGGCTGGTTACAAAACACCAGTTCGGAACAAATTATGCGCAGTTTGAAAAATCAATGTTGCTCAAACAACACGATCATTTCATTTTTGAGGATTCTGGAAACGTTATCGAGTTTTATGATCCCCGTATTGAAGAGGTAAAAGATGAAATTGAAAAAACCTATAATGTTAAGGTTTCGCATTACGCGCTCACCTTTTATGGACGTTCAAATGCAAATAAATAAAATCCGCTTATGAAGGTTGATGTTATTCTCGGATTGCAATGGGGAGACGAGGGCAAAGGGAAAATTGTAGATGTTTTTACTCCCCGCTACGACGTTATTGCCCGTTTTCAGGGTGGCCCGAATGCCGGTCACACAATAATTTTTGACGGTAAAAAGTTTGTTTTACATACCATACCATCGGGAATTTTTCATCCGCAAACACTTAATATCATTGGAAATGGTGTGATTATTGACCCGGTAATTCTGTTTCGTGAAATTGATAATCTTCGGGCTGCCGGTATTAATCCGGAAAAAAATCTTCTCATCGCCCGGCGCTCACATCTGATTCTGCCTACGCACCGTTTACTCGACTCCGCTCTTGAATCGGCAAAAGGATCGGCGAAAATCGGATCAACGCTAAAAGGAATCGGACCTGCTTATACCGATAAATATGGTCGTAACGGAATTCGTGTTGGCAACATCCCCGACGAAACTTTCATGGATCAATACAGGCAGTTGCGAAACCTGCACTTTGAAGTAATTCGTCATGCCGGATTTGATTTTTCAGCTCATAAACTTGATGGATTGTTATTTGAGGATTATGAGCGGCAATGGTTTGAAGCCATCGAAAAGATTAAATCTCTCAAAGTTATTGATGGAGAAGTTTTTCTGAATAACTGCCTCGACAATGGTAAATCAGTTCTTGCCGAAGGCGCGCAGGGAACTTTGCTCGACGTTGACTTTGGTTCATATCCGTTTGTTACCTCCTCCAATACAATTACTGCCGGCGTATGCGCCGGACTTGGGGTTTCCCCACACCGTATCGGAAAAACTTATGGTATTTTCAAAGCCTATTGTACCCGCGTTGGCAGTGGTCCATTCCCAACAGAATTGTTTGATGAAGATGGCGATAAACTCAGAACGGGCGGCAATGAATTTGGTTCTACCACCGGACGCCCCCGCCGCTGCGGCTGGCTCGATCTACCTGCGCTGAAATATGCCATTATGCTAAACGGTGTGTACAGCCTCATTATGATGAAAGCCGATGTATTTACCCCTTTCCCGGCAATTAAAATTTGTACTGATTATCAGCGTGAAAATGAAATATTACAGAGTTTTCCGTTTAATCTAAGCGATGAAAAACTGCAACCGGTTTACCGGGAAATGACAGGATGGAATACATCACTGGATCGGTGCGTCGACTTTTCCGATATTCCTGCCGAATTTGATGAATATATCAAATTTATCGAGAAGGAGTTAGATTTACCGATTGATATCCTGTCGGTGGGTCCCGACAGGATTCAAACTCTTCAACGGTAAATTTCTATAATTTTCGCTTTACTTCCGTCAATTCGTAACCTTCAATGATATCGCCTGTCTTGATGTCGTTGAAATTCTCTATATTGAGTCCGCACTCATAACCAGTAAGAACTTCTTTCACGTCATCTTTAAAACGCTTGAGACTGCCGAGTAAACCAGTATAAACCACAATGCCATCTCGGATAACGCGAATTTTGGTATTCCGGGTAACTTTACCATCGAGAACCATGCAACCGGCAACCGTTCCCACCCTCGTGATTCTAAACACATCGCGCACTTCAATATTGCACAAAATCTTTTCTTCAATTTCAGGCGAAAGCATCCCTTCGATAGCTGCTTTAATTTCTTCGATGGCTTGGTAAATAATGGAATAAAGGCGAATGTCAATCTGTTCTGCTTCGGCAAGTTTACGGGCGCTCAAAGATGGCCGCACCTGGAAACCGACAATAACTGCATTTGAAGCCGAGGCTAAAAGAACATCTGATTCTGTTATGGCTCCAACCGATTTATGAATTACGTTAACCATTACCTCCTCGTTCGAAAGTTTCAGCAAAGAATCGGAAAGAGCTTCAACTGAACCATCAACATCGCCTTTAACAATGATATTGAGTTCTTTAAAGTCGCCAATGGCAATTCTTCTGCCAATCTCATCGAGCGTAATGTGTTTCTGTGTACGTAATCCTTGTTCACGCTGCAATTGCTGACGTTTGGTAGCGATTGTCTTGGCTTCCTTTTCATCTGCCATCACGTTGAATCCGTCGCCAGCCTGAGGCGCTCCGTTTAATCCGAGCATCAGCACCGGTTGTGATGGACCTGCTTCGCGGATTTGAATATTACGCTCATTGTAAAGCGCTTTTACTTTTCCGTAGGTGGCGCCTGCCAGCACAATTTCCCCAACATGTAGAGAGCCGTTTTGCACCAGCAGTTTAACAACATGACCACGACCTTTATCAAGCGATGATTCAATTACAGTGCCTGTTGCCAGGCGCTTGGGATTTGCCTGAAGGTTAAGCATTTCAGCTTCGAGCAGAACTTTCTCAAGTAAAAGATCAACATTGGTTCCGATTTTAGCTGAAATCTCCTGTGTCTGGTACTTCCCGCCCCATTCTTCAACAAGAATGTTCATTTTCGAAAGCTCTTCCCGTAGTTTTTCTGCATTTGCATTGGATTTATCCATTTTATTGAATGCGAAAACAATGGGAACTCCGGCAGCAAGCGCATGATTTATTGCTTCACGAGTTTGAGGCATTACGGTTTCATCGGCTGCAATTACGATTATTGCAACGTCGGTAACGCTGGCTCCGCGGGCGCGCATGGCAGTGAAAGCCTCATGACCGGGAGTGTCGAGGAATGTAATTTTTCTTCCATCCTCACGCTGCACCTCGTAAGCGCCAATGTGCTGAGTAATCCCTCCGGCTTCTCCTGCTACAACATTGGTGCTGCGGATAAAATCGAGAAGCTTTGTTTTTCCATGATCAACGTGACCCATAACTGTTACAATCGGCGGACGCTCGCCTAAATCTTCAGGATTGTCAGGCTCATTTTGTTTTATAGCTTCCTGAACTTCAACACTTACAAATTCAACTTTATAACCAAATTCTTCGGCAACAAGGGTAAGGGTTTCGGCGTCGAGTCGCTGATTTATTGATACAAATAAACCAAGCGACATACAGGTTGAGATAACTTCGGTAACCTGCACATTCAACATTGACGCAAGTTCGTTTGCAGTCACAAACTCAGTGACTTTAATGTTTCGTCTGCCTTCTTCAAGACGTTCCTGTTCCTGGTGCATCTGATGACTAACAGCGTCGCGCTTTGCCCGACGGTATTTCGAAGCTTTTGATTTACCGGTTGGCGAAAGGCGGGCAAGCGTTTCCTTGATTTGTTTTTCGATATCTTCAACGGTAACTTCCGGTTTCTGAATATCCTTTTGATATTTTTTGTCCTTGGAAGGTACTTGCTTGTTAATTATTGGACGACGGACTTCCGATTCGCCTGCTTCTTTGGGCACTACTTCTCCCTGTCGTTTGATCCGTTTACGTTTCTTTTTCTTCGACTTCAGAGTTTCATCCGAAGAAGAGGCAACAGGCTGAGGTTTTTTCTTTTCAAATTTCTTTGGTTCAGGTAAAATAATTGAACCAAGAATAGTTGGACCTTCAAGTTTAATACGCGTTGTAGGCAGGAAATTTGATTCCTGAACGGGTTCTGCCGGTTTTTGCACATCAGGGGTTTTCTCAACCGGTTCAGGAACAGTAATTAGTTTAACAACTGGTCTGGGAATCGCAGAAACGGTTTCCGGCGCAGATTCAACCTGTTGAATAGCACGGGCTTCTGTTTCTGTGGCTATATGCTTTGTGAATCCTTTTTTTGAAGGTTTTTTATCAAAAACCCCAAGATCCATTTTGCCGATTATTTTAAGGTCGCCCTTTTGCTTTGTCTCCGGCTCTTGTTCCGTTTCTGATGGTTCGCCGATCCTTTCTAAAGGTTCTTCAATTACTTTAGGTAGTTCAGACTGGCTTGAAATGGTTTCAGCGCCTTCTGTTATAAAAATTGGTTTTGGTTCAGGCGCTGGGGTTAGTTCTGTTTGGATGGGTTGATCAAAAGGAACAACCGGTTCTATAACAGGTATGACAACAGGTTCTATCACAGGTACAGCAACTGGTTCGGCTGCGGGAACGGCAACTGGTTCGGCAGTGCGAACTGCAACTGGTTCGGCAGAGGGAGCGGCAACAGGTTCGGCAGATGGAGCGTCAACAGGTTCGGGAGCGGCAGCGGCAACTGGTTCGGGAGCGGCAGCGGCAACTGGTTCGGTAATTGATTCGCCAACAGGTTCAACTACAGTTTCAGAAACAGGTTCAGCGA
>JAPLDO010000095.1 GCA_026391715.1 Bacteroidota bacterium | reverse complement strand
GGTTACAATACCCTGGACTGTCAGAAATTGCTGCGACATGACTGGAAACGCCAGCATAAGAAGTAAAATCGGAATTAGTAGTTTTTTCATTGTTTTGATGGTTTAAAGGTTAATAATATTTGCTGATTGTTAAAGAACCTGGTTCCGGAATGTTTTCTGATATAATAACCCGACAGATTGAAAAGGTTGCCTGACGGATGAATTAAAATTTAAAAATCAAAGCGGCTCTGACTCCCACCGACCACGGCTTGGCATTATTCACAGGCTTTTCATATACCGAATTGAAATAGTATCTGAGGCATGGTTCAATTTCAAATTTCAGTGTTTTGTTCAGGATGATTGAGCCGTTAATGCCAGCCATCGCCTGCCAGTTTAGGCTTACCTGCCCGGGCGAAATATCATTGATGCGGATAATCCGGTTTTTCCCGGGATCATATTCTGCCGAGAGTTGTTTGGATTCGAGGAGTACTGACAACAGTGGTCCGACGCGAAATCCAACGGAAAATGTTTCGTTATTCCAGAAATCGTATCCGAATATCAGTGGAATCTGAAGGTATGTATAACGTTTTACAACCTTTGGATAGTCGAGTTTCATCAGGCTGTCATATACATCCTGCCGGCTCATGTAAAACGTTGGCACATATTCATGCGTGGGGTCATTCCACCTGAAATCCATTGAATCGAGTTTATTGTATGCGCCCAGAAAATCGTTGTATTCAACGGTTAATTCATTGGTTCCTTTCGCAATAGAAAGACCGGCGCCGGTGCGGATTGAGAAGGGTCCGTAGTTGAAAATTCCTTCAACCCCAAAATTACTGACAAATTTTCCACCCTCAAGGGTATTAAACATCCATTCAGGGGTATAATAAACTCACAGGGAAGCTCTGAAATTTCCTGGAGGAACTTTACGCTTAAGCGCTGATCGTTCATCTGAAACGTCAGGAAATTTTGTACTGTCCGACTTTTTCGCCGAAGCTTTTACACTATCTGCAATGCTTTCCTTAATCTCAGCCATTGGCGTAACCTCTTTTGCAGGTTCTGCAACAGGAGCGTCTGGTTTATCGTTGGAAATTGTGGGTTTATCTTCCGGCATATCCTGAATTACCTGATGTTCAGCCACAGGAATAAATTCAGCCTGATAGTTTTGATCGCCGCGCTTTTCAATGGCTGCGGCATCAGTGTTTTCTGATGTTCCCGATGGTTGCGCTGATTTATTAATGACGGTTTCCTTTGGTTTTGAATTCTCTGTTTTACTGTTTTTATTTTGATGGATTTGATTCCGGTTTGGACTGATGGCAATTTCATTTACAGGCACAGGTTTATCTGGAATAATATTAACCTGAGATTTCGCCTTTTGCGGAGTGTTGGTATTCGCGCTTTCACGATCGGAAGCAGAAACGACCGGCTTTTTTGCAGAAGTTGGATTTTCATTATATCCAAAAAATTGCCACGCCACCAATCCAAAGATTGAGATAAGAACCAGTGCGGAAAAAATTATCAGTCCGCCGCGGCGTTTATTCCTCGCCGGCGGCAAATCTGCCACATCTTTCAGAAAGGCTTTTCTCGCTGCATCCGACGGCGTAATTTTGTGCTCGTCCAGCGCCTCCCTGAATAGATTATCGAAGGGATGATCAGTTTTTTTCATCTTGTCAGTGATATTTCGGTATTGACTATATAATTCAGTTTTTTTCGTAAAAATGCACGCGCTTTTGACAATTGTGATTTGGAGGTGTTTTCAGAAAAACCGAGCGCCTCCGCAATCTCTTTGTGTCCATAGCGCTCAAAGACAAACATATTAAAAACGGTGCGGTAACCGGCGGGAAGTTCGCAGATAAGCGCCATGATTTTGTCCGGCTCAATCATCAGGTATTCTTCCTCCGGATCGAACTCCGTTTCGTCCTTAAAATCAATCCGGTCAATCAAAGGATCAATGTCCACAATTTTTTGCTCTTTAATTCGTCCGCGAATAAAATTCAAAGAGGCATTAACTATTATTCGTTTCATCCAGGCTTCCAGTGTTCCATTCGAACGAACCTGGAATTTGTGAATATTCTGGATGATCTTAATAAATCCATCATGCAGGATATCTTCAGCGTCTTCGCGGTTTCCGCAATACCGGTAACAGATACTCAGAAGCTTTGGCGCAAAGGAATCGTAGAGCGCTTCGATGGCGCCCGGATCTCTCGCGATTGCTTTATTAATGAGTGTTTCCTCCAATTTATTTTCCTGAAATGACGACCCGATTGGTTGGGGAGCGGTTTCCACCAGTATTATAACACAATAGTTGGCAATGGTTGCCTTGTTTATTAAAAAAAAGAGGCTGCCGGAAATATTCTGACAGCCTCTCCTTTGCAAGTAGTTGAAAGTTAGTCTCTGATACGCATTTTATAAAATGAACGGTAAACAAAATATAAGGCAACGGCAAAAAATGCAAGTCCGATGTAATGAGCAATCGGTCGGAAATGCACAGACAAGGCGATTTCCATGGCAAGCAATCCGAATAAGGTGGTGAACTTGATAATCGGATTCAATGCAACGGAGGAGGTGTCTTTGAAAGGGTCGCCAACGGTATCGCCAACAACTGAAGCGGCATGAAGTTCGGTTCCTTTTTCTTTCATGTCAACTTCAATTACCTTTTTTGCATTATCCCACGCGCCGCCGGCATTTGCCATAAAAATTGCCTGGTACAAGCCAAAGAAGGCAATAGAGATTAGGTAACTTACAAAAAGTGAAACAGGAAGGGCAAGTTTCAATATTTCATTTTTATCGGTTATTAATTCAGTCAAACCCGTAGGCGAGGATAGAAATGCAAATGCAAGCGCAAATGAGAAGATAGCGATGAAAATATTCAACATACCTTTTTGCGCATATTTCGTGCAGATTTTAACCACCTCTTTTGATTTGGCAGTGTCCGCTTTTTTAGGCGCGTTTGGGTCGAGGTTAATGTTGTTTTTGATATAAGCCACCGCGCGACTTGCGCCGGTTGTCACAGCTTGAATGGAAGCTCCGCTGAACCAATAAATGACTGCTCCACCTAATAAAAATCCAAGAATGGTATAAGGGTTTAGCAGGTTCAAAATCTGTTCCGGCTCAATGCCGAGTGATTTTTTAATAACGAGAATCAGTGAAAAAATCATTGTAGTCGCTCCTACAACTGCGGTTCCAATCAGTACCGGTTTGGCTGTTGCTTTGAAGGTATTTCCTGCGCCATCATTGGCTTCAAGATAGTGTTTCGATTTTTCAAAGTCGGGTTTAAACCCAAAATCCTTTTGAATTTCAGCGGTAATACCGGGAATCTCTTCAATTAATGATAGTTCATATATTGATTGGGCATTGTCGGTAACAGGTCCGTAACTGTCAACTGCGATGGTTACAGGTCCCATACCAAGCATACCAAAAGCCACAAGTCCGAAAGCGAAAATTGATGGATAAACCATGAAGTCAAGCGAAATATATGCGCTGGCAAAATAGGCTATAAACATGAGAAGGAAAAATACCATACCCTGCCAGAAGGCGCTGAAATTGCCGGCAACAAGTCCTGAAAGGATGTTGAGTGAAGCGCCGCCTTCCTGCGAAGCAACAACCACTTCCTTTACATGGGTAGATTTGGGACTGGTGAAAAGTTTCGTAAACTCTGGAATCAGAGCTGCGCCAAGGGTTCCGGCGCTAATAATAACCGACAGGATAATCCAGAGGTTGTTTGGAAGGTCTTTGATTGTAAAATAACTGATGGCGAAAGTAACGATTATAGATAAAATTGAAGTAATCCAGACGAGGGAAGTTAACGGTTTCTCGAAATCAAGATCGTCAACATTGCTGTATTTTGCTTTGCTGATGGCGCCATTGATCCAGAAGGCAACAATGGAGGTGATAATCATAAAAATTCTCATCACAAAAATCCACGAAAGCAACTGAACCTGATCGGCAGTATTGGAAACTGCAAGCACTATAAATGAAATCAAGGCAACGCCGGTAACGCCGTAAGTTTCAAAACCGTCGGCAGTGGGACCGACGCTGTCGCCGGCATTATCGCCAACACAGTCGGCAATGGTTCCGGGGTTTCTGGGGTCGTCTTCGCCAATTTTGAAGATAACCTTCATCAGGTCGGAGCCGATATCGGCAATTTTAGTAAAAATACCGCCTGCAATTCTCAGAGCCGAAGCGCCGAGAGATTCGCCAATGGCAAAGCC
>JAPLDO010000150.1 GCA_026391715.1 Bacteroidota bacterium | reverse complement strand
GCGTGATAAAGTAGTTTAAAAAGCGGTTAAAATTGTAATCATAATCAATTTTTTGTATTTCGATTATAAATCTATGGTCGTCCGTTTCGGCATAAATATCGAGTTTAATATCAATATTTGCAATTTGGGGTTCAAATCTTTCTCGCACAGACGCAGAGACGCAAAGCGTTTAGCCAGCAGCCGCATAAAAGGTAGAGTGAATGAGTTGATTTTCATTGCTTTCATTTTTGTGGCTGCTGGCATGTTAGTGTTCGTTGTCTTTTTTATATGGCTATACGTGAATAGGGTGGTTTGAATTTCCTTTTATATTTTGAATGACTGGCCTGCTATTTATTGAATTGAAAATAATCATCAATGAAGAACTTTAATAATCATAAACACACCTTACAGAATACCCATAATTCATATTCTCTTCCCTATATCGAATGCCAACACTAAAATTATTTATATAGCGCGTCCATGCAAATCCTGGATACCTTTCTGAAGAACTCCACCAAAAACAATAACGCCCAACACCCACCAACTCTCCATAATTAAAGTAGTCTCGTGCACCTGCTGGAAGCGCTGAAAATCCACTTTCATTAGTTGCTCCAACATTAGGATAATCCCACAAACCTGTTCCGGTGTAAGTATTGTAAGGAGTCTTCATTTTTCCACCTGCTATAAATCCGCCAAGGAATGTTGTTAGTGTGTCCCATTCATCAAATGTGGGCACGTGCCAATTCTGAGGGCATATACCTTGGGTTCCTGGAGTTGTATCGTAATTCATCATTTCATGCCATTGATATAACCCTCCATAAATGTTACAATTGTATTTGAGATTGTCGATACAATACTTTTCAATAATTCCATTATCCGTTTGTTCCCAATCCCCAGTAAGTTTTGAACCTGAATTAAGATTCTCCCTGAGCCAGCATTGGGTCCCTATTAGGAGCGTATTGTAGGTATGCCCCATGTATGTTACCGAAGGTAATCCCGGACATGAAATTCCTGTGCTTGGAAAGTTGATTGTAAATAGACTGTCGATTGTTGGTGCATCCTGGAATGCAGTTGTATTAGAATCCAAATATCCAATAAAGCGCAGGGTGTCACCAATTGAAAAAGTAAACCCACTGCGGCTTTGGGCTATTTTAAATGGAAAATGTTCATGGTCTATTCCAATATATGTAAGCGTACATCCAGTGGCAGATCTTTCCATTGATGAAATAATTTTTATACTTTTCATTATCACCTTGTCGAAAACTGTAAATAAATACAATTCAGATTCCCCGGGTTCAAATAAAAAGGTATGAAAGCCTTTTTGGAGCTTTCGTTTAAAAAAGGCGACTTGATCACCGTTCAATAGCGACACATTAATTGATATCTCATCGCTTTCTGGCACATATAGTAGGATTTTTGTACTCTCACGGACGGGATTCGGGAGATTCTGAAAGACCTGTATTTCATTAGAAATAGAGCGTAAATCATTTACGTTCAAAGATTTTATTGATAGCACAGTGTCTGGCCAATAAAGTGTCGTATCACTGTTTGAACTTAGATTTCGAATTTCAACCTTGCTCAATGTTACATACTGGTTATTTTTTACCCCTGTAAAGGAGAGCGAGATTAAAGATTCTTGCCCAAAACAAGTAATAACAGAAAGTGTGATAAAGCATATTGAGACAAAGATTAAGGTTTTCATGGTATTTCTTTTAATGTGTCGGACTCAATTTTGGGAGATCTATTTTCATAACAATGAACACTAACATCGATATAAATTTATGTAATTTTTTTGCCAATTATTTTACTGATTAAACAGTATTTTCATTTTTGCTCATTCCCCGGTCCGGCTATTGCTTTATGAAGATGATTTTACCGGTGGAAACCACACCGCCGGAGCCAGAAATGCTGTAAAATACCTCTGCGGAGGAAGGATTGCTGGTCAGGTTGACCTCCGAAACCTCATTTACCAACATTTTTTCAAGGAATTTTTTCCCGGCAGGGTCGCTGAAGATAACCTTCAGCGGCAATGTTGCACGATCATACACCCTGATGGAAAGCTGCCCGGTTGTCGGGTTGGGGAAAACCCTGATGAAAATACCGTTTGCCTGGCGCTCTCCCGTTCCCGTGGTGACAAAACAGGTGGAAAAACCGTTGAGAAAATACTTGAGTGTATCGTTTTCATGGAAGCAGAGCAGGGCAGGGTTGTCGCCGACCAGGGCACAGGAGCCGCTCTGGAGGACGCCGAACATGCTGCCCATTCCTTCGACCCAGGCGTCATGGCCAAGCAGGAACCCACCGCCTGCGTGAGCTGACAGGAAGAGCCGCGACCGTGTTTCCCCAGTCAGCAGCGTGGTGTTGTCCACTGAATCAACGATAAAATATATCCCCATAGGATCGTAGAACAGGTTGACTGTATCGCCAGCCTGGACGCTGAAATCATAAAGCAGGTTGTTGGTCGGCCCGCCGGCCCAGGTCATGTAGTAAACATGACGGCTGTTGTCTTCCCTGATAAATCCGTCGGAGGTCCAGGTGGCATGCAGTGCGTCGGCGCTTCTCCATACCTTTTTATAAGCAAGACCGTTGATGGTGGTGTCTCCTTCGAATTTAACAAAATCAGAATAAGAACTCAGTCCCGGGAAATAGTTATGGATCGTGCTCCACACTTTACCGGTATCAACAAGCGGGTGATAACTCTGTCCCCATGTATATGAAGCAGCGGCAAAGGCCAGGACAGCAAAAAGTAACCTTTTCATGGCGATGAAATTTCATCAAAGGTACTCCCGAAAAGGCCATTTTGGTCAGGAAAACAGATGTTTTTTTTTGATTAAACGCTGCATCGCACGTGTTAAAATCACAAAAGGAGATTGACGTCCATAAACTGCAAGCAATTCAGCATCTTCGGATGTTGATATCTTTGACAATTGATTGAGTTACTCCGTTCTCCCGATAATATTATCCATCACAATAAAATTTATATTTCGCCAAATGTACTATAAAATAGTATGATATGGCGAAATAAGAAGTTTTATAATTCGCCAGATGATGGGAGAAATAGGTTTCAGATATTCCGAAAATCAATTCCGCTCATTTTTCTTATCAATCCTGCGTGCAATTTCGTTTGTGCGGTATAAAAAAGGCTGTAAATATATGATTTACAGCCCAATAAATGATTCTATGCGGAGAGACTGGGATTCGAACCCAGGGTACACTTTTGGCGTACACACACTTTCCAGGCGTGCTCCTTCGACCACTCGGACACCTCTCCAATAATTAGTTTTAAGTGTTAAGTGTTAAGTGTTAAGAAAAATAATATTGGCTGACCTTAATTCTTAATTCTTAATTCTTAATTCTTAATTCTTAATTCTTTTTATTAGTGCAAAGGTAGAAAAAAAACTATACGGTCAAACAGTCATCTCGCCGCGGAGGGAAGTTTGAAGAAGTTGTTTAACACTTTCCATTGAATAACCGCAGCCAAGCAGGTACATCAGTTTAGTTACAGCCGATTCGGTAGTAATATCGAATCCGCCAATAACGCCAAGTTTGCCAAGTCCTGCGCTGGTCTCGTATTTGCCCATGTCCACCGATCCGCCTTTGCATTGGGTAACATTGAAAACAATAATTCCACGGTCTGTAGTCTTTTTAAGATTATTGAGGAACCATTCTGCCGTTGGGGCATTGCCTGCGCCAAATGTTTCGAGAATTACAGCCTTTAAACCATTCGTATTCAAAATGGCTTCCACCGACGCCGGAGAGATGCCAGGAAAAAGTTTCAGAATGGCAATATTAGGATCGAGTTCCTTGTGAACCCGGAGTTTCTTAAAGTTTGGTTTCAGGATGGAGTTGCGATGGTATTTAATGTGAACGCCAACTTCCGCAAGTAAAGGATAGTTTCCTGAAACGAATGCGCCGAAGTGTTCAGCATTGAGTTTGCTGGTGCGGTTTCCGCGGTAAAGTTTATTTTCAAAAAGAATCGCCACCTCGGGAACCACCGGCGTGTCAATTTCCTTTGCCGAAGCAATTTCAATGGAGTTGATGAAATTTTCACGGCCATCGGTTCTAACCATCCCGATAGGAAGTTGCGACCCCGTAAATATGACGGGTTTGTTAAGGTTTTCGAGCATGTAACTCAACGCTGACGCCGTATAAGCCATGGTATCGCTGCCATGAAGAACCACAAAGCCATCGTAATCTTCATACTTTTCCTCAATAACACTGCCGAGGTGAATCCAGAAATCAGGATTCATATTCGACGAATCAAGCAATGGTTCGAATGTGAAAAAGTCAATAGTACAATTGAAATTTTCGAGAACCGGCAGATATTTATATAAAATATCGAAAGTGAGAGGTCGGAGGGTCATGGTTTTCGGATCCTGAACCATGCCGATTGTGCCGCCGGTGTAAATTACAAGAATGTTTGTTTGTCCAATCATAAATTTAATTCAAAGGTCAAAGTTAAGCAAGTTTGAAAAGTAAATATATTTTGGCTAAAGCCAACGAGGAAGCTGATTATCAATTGCCACAACCTTAAGGTCGTGGCAATTCAAGGCACTGATATACCGGGCTTTAGCCAAATGTTAATTGTTATGCCCGCTTTTCATAGCGGGATTAAAGTTCCAAGTTTAAAATATCTTACAAATATTTAATCAACCAAGCCTGAACAAGCTCATTGCGTTTGCAGTGGTTGTCTCAGCAACTTGTTGTATTGTAACATTTTTTATTTCTGCTATTTTTAATGCGATAATCGGGATATAAGAAGGTTCATTCCGGCTCTCGCGATGAGGAACCGGCGTTAGCCAAGGCGCATCGGTTTCAAGAACCAGATTTTCCAAGCCAACATTTTCAACAACCTGTTGCAAACCCGAATTTTTGTATGTAATCACACCGCCAATGCCCAGAAGAAATCCGAGATTTATAGCGCGGGTGGCTTGTTTGATATTACCGCCAAAGCAATGGAAAATTCCCCTCAGAAGCCGATCATGACGCTTTTCAAGAATATCAAATACAACATCCATTGAATTGCGGGTATGAATGACTACCGGAAGGTTATAACGCACAGCCATTTCGAGCTGAAAATTGAAGGCTTGTTCCTGTTCAGTTGCATAAGTCTTATCCCAATAAAGATCAATTCCAATTTCGCCGATGGCATAAAATCGTTTGGATTCATCAGACAAATAATTTTCGACAATCTTCAATTCACTAGCATAATCGCTTTTCACCGAAGTCGGATGTAATCCCATCATCGGAAAACAGGTTTGAGGAAATTGAGCAACCGCGTGAAGCATTTTTTCGTGATACTGTGAATCAATTGCAGGCAAAAAGATGGTTGATACATTTTCCGCAAGGGCGCGGTTCATCATTGTTTCACGATCGGCGTCAAACTCTTCTGAATAAATATGTGTATGGGTATCGGTAAAAATCATAGGAATTGGTTTCAGGCTCAAGGTTCATGGTTTAAAATTTGATTGTAAAAAAGCGATTACAGGTTCTATTTCAATTTCATTCATGCATTTGAAATGTTTTTTAGGACATTGCTTAAATCCTATTTTACTGCAAGGTCGGCAGGATAAACTTTTTACTTCGGCAACGAGAGATGGCGCAGGATTATTCAGGGGGCGATATGGGTACATCCCGAATGCGGGGATTGTATTTCCCCAAACCGAAACGATGGGTTTGTTAAAGGCAGCGGCAATGTGCATAAGTCCGGTATCGTTTGTAAGCGTAGCAGAAGCCTGTCTGACAACTGAAGCCGACTGGTTCAGGGTATATAAACCACAGGCGTTATAAACAAGCTGGTTGGTCGCGCCAACAATAGCTTCACCTCGATTCCTGTCCTCTTTTCCTCCAAGCAAAACAACAGGTTTCATAAGTTTTCTGCAAACTTCGGCTACTTTTTCAACCGGGAAAAGTTTGGTAGCATGCTTTGCGCCAATAACAACTGCAATGTACCCTTTCTGATGAGAAACAGGTAAAGCTGACATTGGAACTTCCTCTTCCGGTTCGATGAAATAATCGAGTCCTAAACCGTCATTCCGGAGTTGTAATAACCCGGCTGCCATGAAATACCGGTCAACAATATGAATATCAGGCAATACGTTCAACTTTAGATGCACTGCCAGCCATTTCCGGAGGTTTAGTTTGGAAAATGTGGAGATATTGTTATTAAAATGACGCTTCACAAAAGCTGAACGGTAATTTCCATGAAGATCAATAATATAATTGTAATCCCCGGCTTTCAACTGTGGGATGATCTCCTTGAAATTATTATCGTAAAGCCACAACTTGTCAATGTATGGATTTGCCCTGAGAACCGGTTCAAACTGACGCTTTGTGAGATAGTGAATTACCGATCCGGGTAACTGCTGTTTTAAACACCTGATTATAGGAGTCGTTAGCACAATATCTCCGATCGAACTGAAGCGAATTATCAGAATTTTCTTCAAACTACCCATTGCTACAATTTCGTTTTCTTAAAGGTTAGACAAAATTTAACCTTTACGCAAACTAAACATTTCACTATCTCGTTACCTGATAAATGGATTATTGACCTTTTCATATCCAATATTTGTTTCCGGTCCATGTCCGGGATAAACCACTGTGCTATCTGGCAAGGAAAAGAGTTTGGTTTTAATACTGTTCATCAACTGGTCGAAATCGCCGGTTGGCAGGTCGGTTCTGCCAATGGTATCTTTAAATAACACATCTCCGGTGATGACAAAACCATCTGCGGCATTATAAAAGCAAACGCTTCCATCGGCATGTCCGGGGGTATATAAAACCTTTAATGATGAATTTCCCCAGGCGATGGTTTCATCATCTTCGAGAAATCTCCGCGATGGAGGTATCTTGTTGATTTTAAATCCAAAAGAGGAACCCATTTCCTTCATAGTGTTTAAAAAAAGGACAGAGTTCTGATGATATTCGGGATTGATTCCGAAGGTCGAAGCGATAAATTCGTTCCCAAGTACATGGTCAATGTGGCAATGGGTGTTAAGGTTTCTAGTTAGTTTTAGATGGCGCTTCCCGACGGTTTCGGAAAATTGTTCCTGTTCGTTTGTATCATAACAGGCGGCATCTATCACGATGGCTTCAAGGGTTTCATCCCATAAAAGATAGGAGTTCACCATAAAGGAGTTGAATGTAAATTGTTGAATGTTAATCATAAAGCTATTTGTTTCAGGGTGCAAAGGTATAAAAATGAAGCGACTTACAGCGGTAGATGTACCATGTTGTGTTCTAAGCAACCCTAATTTATATTACTTTTACCGCTTAAAATACAACCGCTGTTACTGCCCATGCTGAACCGAATACAGCTTTGTTTAGTCTCAATCCTTTTCATTTTTGGATTTTTATTATCCATTCTTTTGCCAACTACGGTAAATGGTCAGTTTTATAATGGTTCACAGTTGACTTTCGGAAAGAGCCGGGTTCAATACAACGATTTCCTATGGCAACATTTCCGGTTTGAAAAGTTTGACACATATTTTTATATGAATGGCAGGGAACTTGCGCTTTATACAGCCGCATATTCCGACAAACATATCAAGGAGATAGAATTGGAGCTTCAGTCGAGCCTTGAGGAGAAAATTCAGTTCATCATTTTTAATAATTTATCGGAGCTGAAACAAAGCAATATCGGGCTTTTCGGCGATTGGGATTATTATAACACCGGAGGCGTTACGCGCATTGTTGGAGGTCGTGTTCTGCTGTTTTTTGATGGTCAGTATGAGCATTTTGACCAGCAGATCCGCGCCGGTGTAGCACAGGTTATTCTGAATAACATGATTAACGGAACCGGCATCGGAGCCCAGATTAAAAACAACGCCCTTTTTTCAGTTCCGGAATGGTACATGAATGGCTTGGTTTCCTATATTTCGCATAAGTGGGATCCGGAAATCGAAAACCTTGTGAGAGATGCAATTCTGAATAATAAATATGATAAATTCAACAGTTTAACCGGCGGTGAGGCTACTTATGCAGGCCATTCCCTGTGGAATTACATTGCGCTGAAATACGGAAAATCCTCTATCCCGAATATTGTTTACATGGCTCGTTTGAGCCGTAATGTTGAACGCGGATTTCAATATGTAATTGGGCTGAGTTTCAACGGGTTGATTCAAGACTGGATTTCATTTTACAAAGCCGCATATAGTTTGCAGGAGGATAACCGTACACTTCCTACCGGTGAAATCCTCAATAAGCGGAACAGACCTGATCGCGTTTACCGGGCGTTAAAAATCAACCCTGATGGGATCAGGATTGCTTACGTTACGCATGATCTTGGCGTTTACAAAGTGTTAATTCAGAATACCGAAAAAGGAAAAAAGCGCCGTATTTATCGCGGAGGCTACCGGTTAGCAGACCGTCCGGATTATTCCTATCCATTGCTCGCATGGCATCCAAGCGGCAAAGCGCTGGCAATTCTCGTTGAACGAAAAGGAGAGATCAGGCTATATTTTTATGATACCGAAAAAAAGCGATTTGAATTTCAAATTCTTGCCAACTTTCAGAAAGTACTCGATATGGATTACTCTGATGATGGTTCGTCGCTCGTTTTTTCGGCTGTTCAAAAGGGACAATCAGATATTTTCGTTTACAATATCGTATCCGGTTCACACGAACAGATAACGAAAGATGGGTTTGACGATCTTAACCCACGGTTTATCAACCACTCCAACGACATCATTTTCTCCTCAAACAGGATAAGCGACACGATCAGGTTTGACGAGCGTGTGAAACCCGATGGCTTCAAGTACTTTAATGACATCTTCCTTTACCATTATTCTGCGAAAAATAATGTCCTTCTGCGGCTCACCCACACACCCGACGCCCATGAAACTCAGCCAATGCCATACCAGGAAAAAAACTTTTGCTATCTCAGCGATCAGGGTGGTATTATCAACAGATACCTTGCAAGATACGACAGCTCCATTTCATTTATTGATACCACAACGCATTACAGATTTTTCACTTCATCATTTCCGATAACCAATTATTCCAGAGATATTATTGAACAGGATGTCTCAAACCAGGCGGTAAAACTTGGCGAAATCGTTTTCCGTAACAACAATTTTAAAATGTTTACTTATGATCTTCTCCTTCCCGAACGCCAGCCCAGGGTGGAGGTATTTCCTTCATCTTTCGGGGATGCCTCTGTTAATCTGCAAACCAATCCTGTAAACGCTTCATCGGCTGATTCTAATCAAAAACTTCAGGTTCCTCTAAAGACTGATGTGAAAAAGCATTTTTCGGTTGTTCGGCAAAGTGAAGTTGTTGAGCGACTTCTTGCGAGAGCCGACACTACGAAAATCAAATCAGGCGCAACGCCAACGAAAACTGGTAACCGGTCTGATTCCGCATTTAATTCAATCTGGTCGCTTATTCAGGATCTTCAACCTGGTCAAAAACCTGGCAAACAAGGCAGGAAGGATACAACAGATAAGTATTCCACAGCCAAACAACTAAGTTATAATGTTGAGTACTATATTGACCAGATGGTCACCCAGATAGATTTTACCTATCTCAATTTTGCCTATCAGCCTTTTACAGGAGGCTCTACCCCGGTTTTCATCAACCCCGGATTAAATGCCCTTTTTATGGTTGGCGTAAGCGACCTGATGGAAGATTACCGGATAAGTGGAGGAGTAAGGTTGAACGTTAGTCTTATTAACAACGAATATCTTTTCAGTTTCGGAAACTACCGGCGGCGGCTTGATCATCAGATTGTTTTTCACCGCAAAGCTGTTGAAGAAAGCGGATACCTTTCTATCATCCGCCATAAAATTCATGAGTTGTATTATGTTGCAACATATCCTTTTACGCCGGTACTGAACCTGAAAGGCACGGCATCATTGCGGTACGACCGGGCTGTCTTTCTTGCAACCGATCAGATTAATCTTGCCGAGCCTGATATTCATAACCTTTGGGGAAGCATTAAAGGAGAACTAACTTATGATAATACCCGCAGCCTCGGATTAAACCTTTACAAGGGAACCCGCTATAAGGTTTTTGGCGAATATTATCAACTGCTTACTACCGGCGGAAATAATCTTGTTGTTGTCGGGTTCGATTTTCGAAATTACCAGCAAATACACCGCACCTTGATTTGGGCTAACCGATTTGCAGCAAGTACCTCTTTCGGCAACAATAAATTACTTTATTATATGGGAGGCGTTGACAACTGGCTGTTTCCCACTTATGATCCCAATACTCCGGTTGCAACCGATCAGAACTATGCTTTTCAGACTTTGGCAACCAACATGCGGGGTTTTTCACAGAATATCCGCAACGGAAATAGTTTCTTCCTGTTTAATACAGAGTTGCGGTGGCCTGTATTTCGTTATCTGTTCAACCACCCAATTCGTTCCGACTTTGTGAATAATTTCCAGATTGTTGCGTTTGGCGATGTGGGTACTGCCTGGACTGGAACTTCTCCCTGGTCGGCAGATAATCAGTTATTTACGAGATATATTTACAGAAAACCACTGTTTATCAAAGTCGAAATACAAAAGGAACCGGTGGTTGAAGGATTCGGATTTGGAGCGCGTACCCGGTTATTTGGATATTTTCTCCGCGCCGACCTGGCATGGGGTGTTGAGGACGGAATAATCCTCAAACCTGTGTTTTACTTCTCACTCAGTCTCGATTTTTAACCATGAACTTTCCTGAACAGCGCATTATTGACTTCATCGGCGAACACCATATATTAACATTGGCAGTGTCGCGCAATAATATTCCGTGGTGCGCATCATGCTATTACGCATATCTGCAATCGCAAAACCAATTTATCATTACTTCCGATTCCGATACAAGGCATATCAGGGATATCATTGAGGGACAGCAGTTTAGAGTATCTGGCACAATCGCCCTCGAAACCAGACTGGTTGGGAAAATCAGGGGAATCCAATTCACAGGACGGATAAATCGTTTGGATGAAGCGCCACTGAAAATTGCAAAAGCTGCCTATCTGAAAAGATTTCCAATTGCAAGACTTATGCCTGCCTTACATCTATGGAGCATTGAACCTGACTATATTAAAATGACCGACAACCGTCTGGGATTCGGTAAAAAGCTGATCTGGACTACCAGTTTGCCGGAAACGCAGGCAGGATAGGCTTTTACTGAATTATCAAAGTATATGTTTGTTTAAGTCAGGCAATTAACCTCCTAAGCCCCATAACTGTTAATAACTATATTGGAGTATAATTTTTCTTCGTCGTATCTTGCCACCTCAAATTTTTTTTCCTTGTTTTTTTAAAACATTCACAAAAACAATGGGTTAAGAAAAAAATTTAGAGTTAATTCTGTTAACGCATGGAAAACAAGGCAATAGTAAATAAGGCAACGGATAATAAACCTGATTATTACAAGGATGTACTTGCAAAAAGAATCCGTCCGAAAATGACAATTGATGAAGTGATTATGAAAGAGAGTAAAAATGAAGATACGAGTCGAAAAATATATTCGTTCGCTGAAGTGGTTGAACAGTCAACTATCTATTTTAACGGCGATAGCCTTGCAGCAAATGTGTGGGCAAACAAATATGCTCTGAAAAATTCTGAAGGACATATATTTGAGTTGACTCCTGATGACATGCACCATCGTATTGCGCGGGAACTTGCCAGGATAGAAAAAAAATATCCGAATCCGATGAGCGAAGACGAAATCTTCAACCTGATGAAGAACTTCAAATACATCGTTCCCCAGGGAAGTCCGATGGCAGGTATTGGGAATAACTTCCAGATAGGGTCATTATCCAACTGTTTCGTAATTGGCAACGATGGCGCTTCCGACTCTTATGGAGCCATTATGAAGACCGATGAAGAGCAGGTTCAGTTGATGAAACGCCGGGGAGGCGTGGGGCATGACCTTTCGCACATTCGACCGAAAAACAGCGATGTAAAAAACAGCGCTCTCACTTCAACGGGAATTGTACCATTTATGGAACGCTATTCAAATTCAACCCGCGAGGTT
Source organism: Bacteroidota bacterium (assembly GCA_026391715.1). Classification (GTDB taxonomy): domain Bacteria; phylum Bacteroidota; class Bacteroidia; order Bacteroidales; family FEN-979; genus CAIVAT01. Next base: position 7,721 of record JAPLDO010000150.1, on the reverse strand, counting down.
GCTCAGGAAGGACGCAGGGGCGCGCTGATGCTGAGCATTTCGGTGGTTCATCCCGATGCCGAACATTTTATTGACGCAAAACTGGAAGCAGGAAAAGTAACAGGCGCCAACATTTCGGTTAAACTTACTGACGAGTTTATGCATGCGGTATTAACCGACGCCGATTTTGCTCAAAAATTCCCCATTGATTCCGAAAATCCACAGGTTACGAAAACTATAAGAGCCCGCGAACTTTGGAAAAAGATTGTCCATAATGCCTGGAAGTCGGCAGAACCCGGAATCCTGTTCTGGGATACAATTATCCGCGAATCAATTCCCGATTGCTATTCCGACCTGGGCTTCCGCACAATTTCAACAAATCCTTGCGGTGAAATCCCGCTATGTACTTACGACAGTTGCCGACTGCTAGCTATCAACCTGTATAATTATGTTGATAAGCCGTTTACGCCCGAAGCCAGTTTTGATTCAGGACTTTTCATATCACATATACATAAAGCTCAACGGATGATGGATGACATCATTGACCTTGAACTTGAAAAAACAGACAGGATACTTGCTAAAATCGAAAGCGATCCGGAGGGGGAAGAGATAAAATCGCGGGAACGGAACATGTGGCTGAATATTAAGAAAAAAGCCATTCAGGGTCGCCGCACAGGTTTCGGAATTACAGCAGAAGGCGATATGCTCGCAGCTCTCGGAACACGTTACGGCACTGATGATGCAACCGACTTTTCCGTAGAGGTTCATAAAATTCTTACTATCGAAGCGTACCGTTCATCGGTTATAATGGCGCGTGAAAGAGGTCCATTCCCGTTTTATGACGCCAAACGGGAAGCGAAAAATCCTTTCATCCAACGGCTCGGCGAAGCAGCTCCCGATGTTTATGAGGATATGGTTAAGTACGGCCGTAGAAACATTGCCATGCTAACCATCGCCCCCACAGGATCGGTGAGTATTCTTACGCAAACAACATCAGGGCTGGAACCGGTTTTTGCCGTTTCCTACAAACGCCGCCGCAAAGTAAACCCCAACGATAAAAATGTTACAATCTCATTTAAAGATAAAGTCGGTGATACCTGGGAAGAGTATAATGTATTCCATCATAATTTTATTGTATGGCTGAAAGTCAATGGATACAATGTTGACGAAGTTTCACGAATGGATGAAAAGGAGCTGAAACTGATCATCCAGAAATCACCGTACTATAAAGCCACGGCTAATACTGTTGATTGGGTTGCCAAGGTCAAGATGCAGGGCGCTGTTCAAAAATGGGTTGATCATTCCATCAGCGTTACCGTAAATGTTCCCAAAGATACGCGTGAAGAACTCATTGGAACGATTTATGAAACCGCATGGAAGGCTGGCTGCAAGGGAATGACGGTTTATCGCGATGGTTCGCGCGACGGCGTTCTCCTGCAAAACGATTCATCGGAGAAGAAGGCAAAACCTGAAACTAACGAATTTAAGGAGACAACGGCTCCTCACCGTCCCGACCGTCTTGAAGCCGACATAGTTCGTTTTCAGAATGACCACGAAAAGTGGATCGCCTTTGTTGGCAGGCTCAACGACCGTCCCTATGAAATATTTACCGGATTAGCCGAGGATTTCTGGATTCCAACCTGGGTGCAAAAGGGCTGGATAGTAAAAACCCGCACTGATGGCGTTAATTCAAGGTATGATTTTCAGTTCGAAGACCGGCAGGGTTACAAAGTCACTATCGAAGGATTGTCGCGCTCATTCAATAAGGAATACTGGAACTACGCGAAACTGATTTCCGGGATTTTACGTCATGGAATGCCGTTACCTTTTGTAGTCAACATTATCTCAAAACTGAATTTCGATGTTGATTCCATCAATACCTGGAAAAACGGGATTGAGAGGGCGCTCAAGAAATTTATCCCAGATGGCACCAAAGCGGCTGAAAACGCCTGTCCCAAATGCAGCGATGAAAATGGGCTGATTTATCAGGAGGGTTGTCTCGTTTGCAAAAGCTGCGGTTATTCCAAATGCGGCTGACGTTCAGAAATTCTTTTTGTGATAATCAAAAGTGGTATTGTCGCGCAAAAATTTTATCCGCTGGGCAATCACCACAAAAGCTCCCATTTTGTTTTCAACAAACCAATTTATTGCAGTCTGTTTTCCGCGGCAGGCATCGGCAAATACAAGCAGGAAAGGATGGTTATTTGCCTGTAACCATTGAGCCGCCTGCATGTTTTCATCAATCGCTGCATCGAGGGCGGCAAGATGAAAAAACCTGGCGCTGAATAACCAGGCAGTCGCCTCCTCGCTGCCCCTGATGGCATGTGCCAACGCCGCCACTTCCGGATAGCCGTTTTGCAGCAACCATTTAGCTATTTCGGCATTACCGTTAGCCGCCTCCCCGAATGCCAGCCATATTTTTGCAGGATAATATATGTTTTCAATCATTTTTCTACTGGTAAACCACAGCCTTAATTCCTGATAAAGTCACTCTTGAAGCAATTTTCTCCAGCTCCGGCAGTGCGATCTTTTCAAGGTTATGAACCGGGGTTTCCCGTGCAATGGGATAAATCATCACCATCTTAGGTTTTATTTCAACCAGAGATTCAAGCCATTTTTCAACTTCAGCGGAAGTAGTATTATCCACCGACTCTCCCTTAAACCTGCCCCTCAGGAACATGCTTTGAATGATCAGGTTCCCATTGAATTTTTTCAGGTTGCCTATCAGCGATTCAAAACGGATTGGTTCAACCGGATTGTTGATAAGATTGAACATTTTTTCATTCCCGGCATCCAGTTTAAGAATATTGTTGTCGAGTTTTTGCAGCGCGCCAAATACCGATTCATTGTCAAGCATACTAGCGTTGGAAAGTACGGTGACTTTGGATCCAGGTACAAACTTGTCGCGCAGTGCAAGCGTATCATCCACGATGCCGGCAAAATCGGGATGCATTGTGGGTTCCCCGTTGCCCGCGTATGTAATGGCGTCTGGTATATAATGTTCGTCAACCAGTTGAATCAGCCGCTGTTCCAGATAACCGGCAACCTCTTCACGGGAAGGAAACATGGGCTGATTAAGCAAATCCGGTTTAGTCCAGCCGCACTCGCAATAGATGCAATTAAACGAACAATGTTTTGAATGGAGCGGCAGCAGGTTGATTCCCAACGATAAGCCAAGCCGTCTGCTGCGTACAGGCCCGAAAACAACTTCATGAAAAAGAAATCCTGACATGTGAACGATTTAACTTGCAAAAGTCTGCATTTTCGGCGGTAAATCCTAAATCATCTGAGGTTAATACAAAATGCTTACTTTTACAGTTCAGAGAAATATTACGGTGACGTCACTTAGCGAAATAAAAGCCCCCATCGCGGAACAAATTGAAACCTTCGAATCCAGATTCAGGGGTTCGATGAAAAGTTCAGTTCCGCTACTCGATACGATCACACGATATATTATAAAACGCAAGGGTAAACAAATGCGCCCGATGTTTGTCTTCCTTTCGGCAGGGATGTGTGGAACTGTTACCGAAAGTACATACCGCGCGGCTTCATTGATAGAACTGCTTCACACTGCAACGCTGGTACATGACGATGTGGTTGACGATTCAAACCTCCGGCGTGGATTTTTCTCTATCAATGCACTTTGGAAGAATAAAATTGCGGTGCTGGTAGGCGATTATCTTTTATCGAAAGGGTTGCTGATTGCCCTTGAGCAGGATGAATTTCACCTGCTGAAGATTGTATCCGACGCGGTTAGGGAAATGAGTGAAGGCGAATTGCTACAGATCGAAAAAGCCCGAAAACTTGATATTCAGGAGCCGGTTTATTTTGAGATCATCAGAAAAAAAACGGCTTCACTCATTGCCTCTTGCTGCGCTTGTGGAGCCGCTTCTGTGAAGGCTGATGAAGAACAGATAAAAACCTTATGGAAATTCGGGGAATATACCGGAACCGCCTTCCAAATCAAGGATGATCTTTTTGATTACGAGCGTAATAACGCAACCGGAAAGCCGTATGGCACAGATATCCGCGATCAGAAAATGACGCTTCCCCTGATTTACCTGCTTAACAAGGCAGATTGGATGGAGAAACGCTGGATCATCAATACTGTGAAGAGCCATCACAACGACGCCGTTAGAGTGGCAAAGCTCATCAGCATGGTTTCAGAATGTGGAGGACTTGACTATGCGCGGGAAAAAATGGTCGAATACCGCAGCAGATCGCTGGAACTGCTGAAGCAATTCCCGGATAATATTTATCGGAAATCATTGGAAGACCTGGTGATTTTTACTACCGAGAGGGATAAGTAGCTTTGTTATAATATTAGTATTCAACAATATATGGAGTAGCTTCAAATTTATCGTCATTTGCAATTTCAACAATATTCCCTTTTTGTTTTAAAACATACAAACCATTTCTGTAAGCAAATTTATCTGCATTTTCTTCTATTACAATCCCCGCCACAGCGCCATAAACTGTCATTCCTTTTAAGTCAATTCGTTTTGGACAAACTTTTTGGATTTTTTTTAACCGGTCAATATGTTCTTTAACCCCGGCAATATCCAATTTACTTTTTACCTCAACGGCAACTGCAAACTTTGAATTAATCAACAACAAATCAATTTCGTAATATTCCTGACCATTTTCAAAACCTTTTACCTTTTCAACAGTTGTTTCAATAGGAATTCCTTTTTTCTGAAACATTTCCACCAACCTCGGCGTTACCATTTCAGAAACAAACCTGCCCCACGTGTTGGTAATTTCTCCAAGTTTTTTATCAAATTCCTTTCTGCTTATTAAACGGTCCTTACGTTCGTTTTCTAATTTTTTATCAAAATCTTTTCTGCTTTGCTCTCGTTCAAAACGTTCTTTTTGAAGCAAACTCTCAAAATGATCTGATTGTTTTTCAAACAATTCTAAAATATCTTGTTTTGTAAGTTCTTTTTCCATCTTTCTAAATTTTCATCTTATGCAAAGATACGTAAAAAGGCAGTAATTTCTAAGTCGCTGAACCTACCAGAGATGCTCGCAGGTAGCTGCCATTGCTACTCCTGCGATAAGTTTGGCTTATTCTATGTGAGCGCTGCCTGACCTTCTTAATTCATCCTCCAGCATCTTTATTAAACTTTTTCTGTCGAATGGTTTGGCTATGTGATTTGAACAACCTGCTGCAACTATCTTTTCCTGATCTTCTGCCATAGTATAGCCTGTTACTGCGATTATTGGAATATGAGCATAACCCGGAAGTCCCCTGAGTTCGCGAGTAACATCAAGTCCGGTTAAACCGGGACCGAGGTTTATATCCATCAGCGCAGCAGCATATTGTTTGCTCTTTGCTTTCTCAATAGCGATCATGCCATTTGGAGCGTGATCAACAATGAACAATGGTTGCAGGAAAAGTTCGGTAAGTTCTTTGTTCACAATATTGTCCTCAACGAGTAAAATCAACGGTAACACTTTACCGTCGCAAGATACTTTATTAGCCTGCAAAACTGATGAAGCGAGAGGGGAAATCTCAGACTTGACATCATTATGTGGTTTATAAGGCAGCCAAATTGAAAAAGCAGAACCCTTACCTGGTTCGCTTTCAACCGTGATGAAGCCACTGAGAAGGTCAATGATTTTTTTACTGATCGTCAAACCAATGCCACTTCCCTGGTATTTTCTTCCAAAACCTTCGCTTACCTGCCTGAACTCCTGGAAAATCAAATCAAAATAATCCTTTTCTATTCCAATACCTGTATCGGATACTTTAGTCACGACATACGGACAACCGGCGTTGATTTCGCTGAAAGTCTCCACCGTGATTGTTCCATTGTCGGTAAACTTGATGGAGTTATCAAGAATCTGTCGTAACAGTTGTTTAAATAACTGATCATCGGTGATAACCGTAAATGGTATAACATCGCCGGTTTCCATCAGGATATTTTTCTCGGAAGCCAGCGATCCCATGGATTTAACGACTGAAACTATGCTTGCGCTGATGAGTGTCTCCCTCATTGACACACGGAGTTTTCCTGCTTCAAGTTGCGACAGGGTGATGATTGAGTTCAAGGTTGCCATCAGCCTTTTGCCTGAATTATGAATGTTTTCAATCATGCTCATGTACTCGCTGTCACCCAGTTCTTCTTTCAAAATTTCCGAGAACCCCAGAATCCCATTGAGCGGCGTTCGAAGTTCGTGACTAATATTGGCAAGGATGGATGATTTCAGCCGGTCTGATTCCTCCGCTTTATCTTTGGCAATGATGATTTCCCGCTCATTCTGTTTTCTGATGGTTATGTCGCGATCGGCGCCGCGGTAACCTAAATAGATTCCCTTTTCATCAAAAACCGGAATACCTGAAGTTTCGAGATAGACCAACTGTCCGTTTTTATGACGCGCCCGGTTTTCTATTGCATTCAGCGGCTTGTATTGATGAACCAGCGTTCTGACTTCCTCTATTGAAATTGCGACATCTTCCATTACCATAAATTCAAAAGGGGATTTGCCAATGAGTTCTTCAGGGCGATAGCCCAGTATTTCGAATACCCTTGGTGAAACATACAGATATTTCCAGGTCGGACTAATTTCCCAAATCCAGTCATTGGTCATATCCACAATTTCACGAAGTCGTTTTTCGCTTTCCCTCATTTTAATTTCTGCAAGTTTTCTCTGGGTGATATCTCTGAATATGCCAAAAGCGCTGATAAATTTTCCGGTGGCGTCATATTGTGGGGTGGCGGTAACGACAATCCACCGCCGCTCTCCATCCAGCCTTATTATTTCAAGTTCGTACATGCTTTTTTGCCCTTCCTTCCGCAGGTCGGTCTGATGTTTAATGTCATCAGAAGTTAAGGGATCAATAAATGACAAAAGGCTTTTTCCAATCAATTGCTCCTGTGGAAGACCAAAGATTTCACATGCCGCCGCATTCGCATAAATGAAAACCTCTTCGGCGTCAACCACTCCAAGCCCCTCGCCCGTATTTTCAACAAGGTTGCGATAACGTTCATCGCTATCCTTGAGAGCCTGCTCTTTTTCTTTCAGATCGGTGAGATTCCTCGCAATTATAAAAAATAGTTTTTCTCCCTGAATTTCGAAGTTTGTTCCACTTATCTGAACTGGAATTAAATGGTTATTGCGATGTTTGAATGTGCCTTCGCGGGTTGTAAATGATTTATGTGAATAAGTCTCATCATTAATTAAGAAATCTTTCGGATCCGGATAGTCGCCCAGAATCGAAAAAATAGTCATGCCGAGTAATTCATGTTTTCTATAACCCAGAATATCCATACCCGCTTGGTTTGCATCAACAATTATTCCATCGGCTGGTCGGATAATTATTATTGCCTCATGTTCCATTTCAAACAGCGCCTGGTATGTTGATTCGTTGCGTTTAATTGTATAGTCATATTTTGCAAGACGAACATTAATAACTCGTTGCAACTGTTTAAAATCAATGGGTTTAGTGATATAATCGTCGGCGCCCGAATCCATGCCAAACCTGATTTCTTCATTGGATGCTTTCGCCGTCATAAAAATAAACGGAATCTGGTTTGTGGAAAGCCCCGATTTTAATTGTGAATGAACCTGGTAGCCATCAATTCCGGGCATTACGATGTCGCATAAAATCAAATCAGGAAGAAATTTCATTGCTATTTCTATTCCTGATTTGCCATTGTCGGCTTGCAAAACCTCATATCCCTGTTCACGCAGTATGTCCGTCGCAGTTTCCAACAGAATTTGGTCATCTTCAATAA
>JAPLDO010000233.1 GCA_026391715.1 Bacteroidota bacterium | reverse complement strand
ATTGCATGAAACCGATATCCAGCCGGATATTATCGGAATTCTTCTTATTATCGGTTGCTTGTTTGTAGCATTCTCCCGGTTAAAAGTCGAAGATGAATATATCATGAAAATCAGGCTTGAATCGCTGGTTTGGGCAACATGCGTCAACTTTATTCTTTTGATCTTTGCGATAATTGCAATTTGGGGAACGGATTTTTTGGTTGTCATGGAGTATAATATGGTCACCACATTAATCCTTTTTGTCATTCGTTTTCATTATGTTCTGTTTCTGTCGAAAAAAATCCAGGGAAATGAAAAATAACATCCGGGTAGAACGGGCGATTTTAAATATCACACAGGAAGAACTGGCGCAAAGAGTTAGCGTCAGCCGGCAATCAATTCACGCGATAGAAAACGGCAAATACGTACCATCTACGATATTAGCCTTGAAAATTGCGCGCGTTTTTAATAAAATCGTTGAAGAAATTTTCCAACTTGAAGCATCTGAAATCTGATAATCAAAGTTGAGACCACTCCGAAAAGTTATTTTTTTGCTGAATTCATCTCACTTTCAAGAAGTTTCATGTTTCGCCTGATAAGTGTATCGTTTTCCCAACCCTGAACCTGTTTATAAGTATTATACGCTTTCCGGTAGTCTCCCATTGCATAATATACATCGCACTTCTGTTTCAAAAGGACGGGATGATTTGGAATGATTAGCAAGCCTTCGTTTAACATCGTCTCTGCTTCGGAGTATTTTCCATTCTTTTCATAGATCCTCGCCAGGTTTGTAATCACCTTTAATTTTGTCGGACAAAGCCGATAGGCTTCCAGATAGGCAGCTTCCGCTGCATGAAGATCCAACATTTCTTCATAAGCTTTACCTGAATATGAAGTTACCGGATTTGCCCATGGATCGAGATTTTTGAAAATTGACGTTGCTTGTTGAGTATTGAAAAGCATATTTTGCCATTTTTCGGTCTGAGCGTCTTCAAGCGATTTCTTTATATATACCTCCTGCCTGAACGCAGAAAAACTAAAAACGACGGTAAATAAACCGATGGAAACGAATGGAATCAAGATTATTTGTTTGCTGATGATTAATGGTTTTACAGGCTTAACCCGGCTATACATTGCGATTGCAGCGCTCAGAAAGAGTGAAAGCGCGGCGATGTGAAATGGCCTTTCATAAGGAAAATCAAAAACAGAAGCAACCATATATCCTGATAAACCCCAAAGCAAGCAAAGGGACAAAACCTGATCCTTCTCTGCTCCTCGTCGCAAAACAACCATAATATAATATATGGAGACGCCAAATACTGACATGAAAAGTAAAATTCCGGCAATTCCCTTTTCAGCGAATACCCAAAGGAAATCATTATGCGGACGTATCCAGTTCAATTCGTCCTTATCCGAAAACCTGCCCGCGAAGTAATGTGGCGCTACTATTTGCCAGTTACCAGAGCCAACGCCGGTTGAAAAATTGTCGCGGATCATTTCAACTGTAAGAGACCAGGATTTCAACCGGTTTACATTCTGTCCTGATTTTGGATCAGCGATTGACGCCAATTGCCTTATATAAGGATTCCCACTGTTGATAAGTCCTGCAACAACCATAACCGAAATAGCTCCCATGACAAGGAGTATGCCGGTAACAATCATTATCTTCATGCGTTTTGAGATAACAGCGCTTTTAACAAAAAAGAGCGACAATAAAAAAACTACTGTGGAGGAAATAAGTATTCCAGTCCAGACTGCTCTCGTTTGCAACAGAATAATCATTAAAATCAGCAGAAGCAATGACCCAGTTGCCACGAAGCGCCAGCCTTTTCTGAAAACAAATATTCCATAGATATTCCATGGGACAAGTATTAACAGTGAAAGTGAAAACAAATTCTTATGCGACATCACTCCAACTACACCATAAATAAGCGGACGTCCATCGGATAAGAACGGTGTAGTTGCCTGAACAACGAAGATAAAATATTGTACCAATCCGATTACACAGGCGATCAGCGCGGAAATTATTGAGAATTTCGCCAGAATTTCACGCCACCCGTCAAAGCGGATGAATAGCAATGAACCAATAGCGATGAGAAAAATGAACGCTACGGTTTTGGTAAGGTCATAAATACCTTCCCTGAAATTCACAGAAAACATCATTGAGAAAATGATTGCCAAAACATACAATGCCAATGCCGGAAATAGCGCGTATCTGAAAACAGACAAATCTGAAACGTTCAAACCGCTTTTTGTGAAGTAGATAATCCCAAAGACCAAAAGAAAAATACTCAGCGCCAGAAACCTGGGCATCATGGTATAGTCAATAGCGATAGAGAGATAAAAGAAAGGCAGGAACAAAAGGATAAAACCTGCAAAGATTTTCAAAAAAATTCCGGTTGTTTCCCTGATTGGGATATTTTTTCCGGCCTTTTTGTTTTTCATGAACTAATCAACTTTGCCGGTAAGCGCCTATTTTAGCAGTACCAGCTTCTTTACCGTCACGCTCAAATCGGTTTTCAGTATTATATTGTACGTACCGGGAGCGACTCCTGAAAGATCCAACTGGTAATCCTTTTCTCCTTTACAGATTCTTCTAAGGATAATCTTTCCTGTTAAATCCTGAACGGATACGGCGATGATGCCGGTAAAACCATTTGCAGGAACAATTTTAAACAGACCATGTGTTGGGTTTGGGTAAATCTGAATGTCATTGCCGGTGAATTCTTCCATGCCAATAGTTGACTTTGCCTGTGTGATGGTTGCCTCTGCGGATAAAATGTATGATGGAATGCCATTATTAGAAATTGTGATTGTCGCTTTTCTTGGCTGATCCGAAGTGTTTTGAGTATAATCAGCCACAATAGTACCATTGCCTGATCCTGACTGGGTTACGGTACACCAATTAGCATCGCTCTGCACCGACCAATTTATGTTTGATGTTACTTCGAAAGCAGAACTTCCGGCAATAGCGGGAACATTCTGATTAAGCGGCGTAACCGAAAGTGTTGCAGCAACTGCTGCCTGGGTTACTGTGACAATTACCGGCGGCAATCCGGAAGCGGTTACGGTTACATTACCAATACGGGGGACTATTGAAATATTTTCCTGATATGTGGCGGTGATGATACCATTTAAAGATCCGCCAGATGAAACCGTACACCAGGCGACATCGGAAACTACTGTCCAGGTTGTATTTGAAGCTACATCGAACTGTGTATTTCCTGCCGCAATTGGTATATTCTGATTGGGGGGCGTCACCGAGAGCAATGGCGCAGCTCCTTCCTGGGTTACGGTTACTATTTGCGGGGCAACGCCTGAACCTGAAACCGTCACCTGAGCAATTCGTGACGCGGCAATCGGGTTCTCTGAAAATTGGGCAAAAATGGTGTCATTCCCGGCGCCGGAAGTAGTTACGGTACACCAGGCAGCGTCACTCACAACTGTCCAATCAACATTTGCGGCTACTTCGAACTCCGTTTGTCCCGACATAGAAGCAACATTCTGGTTAGGCGGCGTAACTGCGAGAAATGGAGCTGCGGGGGTTGTGAACTTTACCTTCAGTCCAGATGCCGTTCCCCCTGTACTTTGACCAACCGTTTTATAAAAATAGACTGTGGCAGGCGAAAGTCCGACGATATCAGCGCTAACATCCACATTAACCGAGCCGGCTCCCGCCGAAACAATGGGAGTTGAAAAGGTTAGAGAAATGGGAGTAAGACCATATTCGAAATGATAATCGGTTTGAATTCCATTTGGGTTCACAATTCCGTTAAGCGTGGCAGATGTTATTGCAACAGAAGTTGCGGGAAGGGTAGAAACGAGCGGGGCGAAATCATATCTGAACGAAGCAATTTTTGTTTTCCTGCTGCCGCCGCCGCCAATATACTGCGAAGTAAACCAGAATGTTTTATCATCGGTTGGATCGAGGGAAATTTGAGCGTAATCGCCCCAGCGGTTAGCGCCGGTTTGTGAATTAGCTCCCACCTGGATTGTATCTTCTGTAAGGTCAAGAATGCCTGTGGCATTTGCATTGGCGCCAGCAGATTGTCCGCAGAATAAAAGTCCCGGATTGATCGTAGTACTTGAAACTGAATATCCCATTCCTATCTCATTGCTGCCATTCATGCAAATACTACCCATCCAACGGCTGTTAGCGTCAGGCGCGTAAGTACCCTGCTGACGAACTTCCCATGCGGCAGCGGTTTTACGCAATTCATACCAGCGGATACCTGCATGACGAATGCCATCAACATTAACTGTATGGCAGCATACGATTGTTTGGTAAGAGCCAAAATTACGGTATTGCGGCACATTCATAATCACCTGTGGAATTCCATCAAGTCGTTGATTAGTGCCCTTCTGCTCGATATTGTCCCAGTTATTTCCGAAATTACTGCTAAACGGCTGAACGTCGAGTTGTTGTGATCTCGCAAAGGTTGAATTTGCAGGTGTTGTCCAATCCACGGTCAACTCATAAAGCCATAACTGATCGGTTCCACCGCCCAGCGCATCGTCATTAAAGGCAATAAACATTCCCGGCGCGCCTGCGGGAGCGAAAGCGCCGTCGTTATCAATCGGAGGCACACACATGAATCCGTCAACAGAAGTGGGACGCCAGGCATTGTTGAAGCCAATCCCCTGGGCTGGCGCTCCAATCAGCATCTGGGCGCGTTCAAATACATAAATATCGTTTCCCCCATTGTTATTATCGCCCATATAATATCCATCCTGCCATATACTGAACTTAGGATAGTCGGGCATGGAAGCCACCTGGAAAGAATACTGATGCCATGTTCCCGTTGGCTCGTTGGTAGTTGAAACAGCCATCAGCATATAATTGGCGCCGGAATAGGGAATCGAAAATTCAGTTGCAACCCAGCGGTCGGCTTGTTCATCATATAAAATAATCGGATCTCCATCGTTTCGGTTGGCGCCGGGAACGCTTCCGAAAAGCAGATTCATGTTTGTAGGACCGGCAACAAGGGTTCCGGTTTTATCATAAATGGCATATACAGTATTGATGGTTTGCATGAAGTGGTTGGGTCCTGCGGTGCCATTGCAATCAGGTGGATAATACGGTGAAGTTTGTCCGTCGAAATTCAATAAGGGCGACCGGTTTCCCATCGTTGAACCCATAAAGTCCTGCCTTGCCGGATCGGCTCCCTTGGGCAATGCGGTTGCGGCAAAAGGAAAGATACGGTTTTTGAGATCTTTGTTAAGGGTGCGTTTCAAACCTTTCATCTCCAGTTGATGAAACTCATCAGCCGTCATTGGAGGGATATCGCGCAACGCTTTACTTATCCCATAATATTTACCCTTGACAATATCGGTAGGGTGAATAGGCTTTACCTGCGCCTGTAAGGATAACAGGAGGAGAGCTAAAATTGATGTTAAAAGTAAATTTCTCATAAGAAAATATTTTATCAGTGAAATATTTCACAAAATTACAGAAATAACAATTGGATTCCGGTATGATGAAGGTTATTTTTGCTATATCAAGGTTGAACCCACTCCGAAAAGTCAATAAAATAAATAAACTGCTATTTGTCATATAATCCTACATTGGGCCCCACCCCCAACCCCACCCCCAACCCCACCCCCAACCCCAACCCCACCCCCACACCCAACCCCTCCCCAAAGAAGGGAGGGGAGTAACGTGCTAATCAGAAAGCCCAGTTAAATAGCAACTTGAATTGCCACGACCTTAAGGTCGTGGCAATTGATAATCAGCTTTATAGTTGGCTTTAGCCAAAATATATTTACTTTTTGGAGTAGGCTCAAGGATATTATCTCTACTTTTGAAGTCAAAAGATTTTAATTATGGCACACCATACAGAAACCACAGAACATCTGACCCATAATCAGTTAAAGTTTAAAGAACATACTGAGCGTGCCGGTCACTTTATTAAAATCGATCTTTTCCGCTCGGCGAGAGAGGAATTTAAAGAAGCTCTGAAATACAAGACCGGCGATGCGCTTTGTATTCAGAGGATTGATGAAATGAATAGTAATATCGCAAGAGACAGGAAAGCCGTTCTGATCATCGCTCCATTGGTCATTCTGTTAATTCTTGCCGTTGCCTTGCTGGTATGAAAAACAGGATTGTAAACTAACTCTCACGAAACTGCTTTTTAGCAGGCATTATTAATCATTCCTGGTGACATGAAAGAAAAAAAGGAAAAAAAACTGGCTTTGTTGCGCAACGATCCGTGGCTTGAACCCGCTACGGAAGAAATTGAAGCGCGTTATGATCGTTTCCAGAATACTTTAAAGGAAATTGAATCAAATTCAAAAAGTCTCAATGAGTTTGCCAATGCTCATCAGTTTTATGGATTTCATTATGACAAGAAACTCAAAGGCTGGTTTTACCGCGAATGGGCGCCAAATGCACAGGATGTTTACCTTTTCGGCGACTTTAACAACTGGCAGCGGTATGTTAACAGGCTTACGCCAAACCGTTCGGGGCAGTGGGAAATCTTTTTACCTGACGAAATTTACAAAGATAGGTTTGTCCACAAAAGTAAAGTAAAGATATTAGTCCATTCCGACGCCGGATGGGAGGAAAAAATACCGGCATATATCCACCGGGTTGTCCAGGATTCCGATTCAGTTGATTTCTCCGGGCAGCATTGGGCGCCTCCGGTTCCTTTCGATTGGGAAGGCGACCGTTTTGATATCAGGCAACTCAATGAACTGCTCATTTATGAATGTCATGTTGGTATGGCTCAGGAGCGGGAATCTGTTGGAACATTCACTGAATTTGCCGATTACATTCTGCCTTACATTAAAAATTCGGGATATAACGTTATCCAGTTGATGGCAATTGCGGAGCATCCATATTACGGTTCATTTGGCTATCATGTCACCAATTTCTTTGCCGTTTCATCAAGATATGGCACGCCTGAAGAGCTGAAATATTTGATCAAAAAGGCACATGAGCAGGGGATTGCCGTATTTATGGACCTTGTTCATTCTCATGCAGCCAAGAATACCCATGAAGGATTAAACCATTTTGATGGTTCCGATAATCAATATTTTCATCCCGGCGACCGCGGAGACCATCCGCACTGGGATTCAAAATGTTTTAATTATGGAAAACCTGAAGTTATCCAATTCCTGCTGTCAAATCTGAAGTATTGGCTCAAAGATTACCATTTCGATGGTTTTCGTTTTGACGGCGTAACCTCAATGATGTATTTTGATCATGGTTACAGGGAAGTGTGGGATCTTGACGGTTATTTCAAACACGGCGTTGAATGGGATGCGCTTATTTATCTTCAACTGGCAAATACGCTTATTCATAAAATTAAACCTCATGCAATAACCATTGCAGAAGATGTTACCGGCATGCCAGGGTTGTGCCGTCCGGTAAAGGAAGGCGGTATCGGTTTCGATTATCGCCTCGGAATGGCTATTCCCGATTACTGGATAAAAGTTCTCAAGGAAAAGAAGGATGAGGAGTGGAATATCGAAGAACTCTGGAGTTTGATGAACAACCGCCTGCCTGATGTAAAAACCATCGCCTATTGTGAGTCGCATGATCAGGCGCTGGTTGGGGATCAAACGATTGCATTCAGGTTGATGCAGTCGGAGATCTATTTTAAAATGAATAAAAGAGATGAAAGCCTCGGAGTTGACCGGGCAATAGCTCTTCATAAGTTGATCCGTCTTATTACAATAAGTTCAGGAGGTCAGGCATATCTGAACTTCATGGGCAATGAATTTGGTCATCCCGACTGGATTGATTTTCCGCGCGAGGGGAATAACTGGAGTTTTCATTATGCCCGGCGGCAGTGGTCGCTTATTGAAAATCCCGATCTTAAATTCAGGTACCTCGCTCTTTTCGACCATGATATGATCGCCCTGGTAAAACAGTGCCATCTTTTCGATGAGGGCTACGGCGAGCTGCTCAATATGGACGGTGAAAATCAGACTTTGATTTTTACGCGAAAGGGGCTGGTCTTTGCCTTCAACTTTCATGTAACAAATTCAGTTCCCGACTACAGGTTTATCGTTCCCGAACCGGGCGATTACAGGATTATCCTGAATAGCGACAATCCAAAGTACGGCGGACACAACCGGATAATCGAGAATCAAACCTATACTACCATATATAATGAGGAATATAAAACGCATCAGTTGATCATCTATAATCCAAACCGGACAGCTCTGGTATTTGAACGTTTCCTCACATCCGAAATCGCAAAGACGCTAAATCCACAATTATGACATCCTTTTCATTTCTGCACAAACTAATCATTAAGATACTTTTGGTCACTGTAATATGGTTTGGCATTTCACTAAATCAGGTTGCTTTTTCAAAAACTGACACTACCTATTCCGTTGAATTCCGGCTGAACCTGTCAAAGGCAGTTTCACAACACATATTTTTACCGTATTCTGATGTTGTTTTTG
Organism: Bacteroidota bacterium; assembly: GCA_026391715.1. Lineage (GTDB taxonomy): Bacteria > Bacteroidota > Bacteroidia > Bacteroidales > FEN-979 > CAIVAT01. The sequence continues at coordinate 72,635 of JAPLDO010000233.1, read as the reverse complement.
CAGTGCTGGATCACAGTATTCAACCGCTTCAACTTGTTCCCGGTCCGGATTATATCTATTCCGGAACTTTTACCGCCGGACTTGATTCAGGGGCAATTTATCACTACAATTTCAGGATTAATGATTCCCTTACAGAAACGGTTATGCGGAGTTTTCAGGCAAAACCGGGGATAGTTACTCTTTCAGACTGGTGGAATGACGATCCTGCAAACCGAACAACGTTCCTTGTCAATATGGTTTATGCCAGACAGGACGGAATGTTTAACCCTGCCACCGACACCGTTTCCATTGTTGGAACAATGAATAACATGCAGGGATCGCCCAAAATGCAGCGGGTTGATACTTCCATGGTCTATTCCTATACCTATACGCTTGATCCCGGAACAATTGCCCGTTACAAATATCGAATCAATGCCGATTCGGGCGGTCTCGAACTTCTTTACAAACCCGACCGGATAATACGTGTTCCCGACACTTTGCTGAAGGTTTACAATGATTTCAACAATTTCAACCCTGCCAAACGGTTGATTACCTTTCGATGCAATATGGATTATTATATAAAGTCCCACCAATTTTATCCTTTATCACAGTATCTTGATATTGCAGGAAACTTCAACGGCTGGGGCGCCAATGACGTACTTTTTATTCCCGCCGGAGATTCGATCTTTTCCATCGAAAAATATCTTGATACTACCTGGTTCCAGCATGGTCCGGTAGAGTTTAAATTCAGAATCAACGGCGATTGGAACCTTGCCGAATTACCTGGAAAGCCAAACCGGAACTATTCTTTCCATGACACGGTGAACCAGAATCCAAATATTTTTTCATGCTATTACAATAATCTGGATCCCTCCACTCCTACCCCGCCTTGGGTTACCGATGTTTCCATTCAGGGATTGCCGATCTATAAAAAAAATCTCAGCGGCAGTTATTCATATCAAAATGTAAATGGAATTCCAGAAGGATTATCAACATACAGATGGCTCAGAAGCGATAATGCGCAGGGTTTAAATGCCATGCCGATTGATTCGGCATGGAAAATTACTCACGTTGTTGACACTCTCGACATCGGGAAATGGCTGGTTTTTGAAGTCACTCCCAAAGCCGCAAGCGGTGATTCAGCAACAGGTAAGCCTGTTCAGGTGGTTACCTGGAACAGTATTTCGGCTTGGGATGTTGGCATTGGCGAACAAAACACGATAGTTGTAAAAGTTTATCCCAACCCTACAGATGATTTTATAACAGTTTCGGCGCCGAAAGAGATTGACAGGATAGAGGTAATTAACGCGCTGAATCAATCGCTTCTGATTAAAGAAAACATTGGTCTGGGTTCCTTCAAAATTCAAATCGGGAAATTACCCACAGGGTTTTACCTACTGAAAGCCACGGCAAAGACCGGACAGACAGGCGTTGTTCGCGTAGTGAAGTATTGAAATTGAAACCACTGCTTTTTTGTTTTATGCAGGTTGATTGTTTTCATTTCTCCGCTCACTTCCTGTTGTTATCATTTCATCCATTCGGGATTCTGGTGCAAAACCAACTTTTTCTATCTCAAAACGAGATAAAACTATATCTTTTTGAGCCTACTCCGAAAAGGAAACAATTTGGACTAAAGTCCAGTAACTATCTGGTTATCAATTGGCACTACCTTAATGTAGTGGCAATTCAAGTTGCTGATATACCGGGCTTTAGCCAAATTTTTAATTTTTATAACCACTTTTCGGAGTGGGCTCATTTTTAAAACTTCAAACATCAAATTCCAAGCGGTAAATCCCAGGGGAGAAATTATAGAGAGTCATAAATTTTTTGCAAAAGCCCCAAAAGATAATTCTCAACTTCCGCCGCCCCCTCCTTTGGCGCCCATGAAGCGAAATTTTTATCGTCAATAGGGTTGTATGGACCATCTTTAAATTCATAAGCAACTGATCCTGGTTCAAGGGAAATTATGGTATGCCAGGTTCGGGCGTCAATTTCAACGCCAAAATTTCCCACCTTTGGATCCAGAATAATAAAGTCGGCGATGTTTCCTTCATTGTCAAACTCAATAACAGCTAATCGTCCCATCAACGAGAAGAACACTTCCCGCTTGTCGGGCGACTCATGCTTGTGAGGCTGAATATAGCTACCGGGTTCAATGGCATTAAGCAAACGCTGAAGGGTATCGTCGGGACTTTTATGAAAATTGAAATTCATTCGTTTCCTTGGCGATTCTTTTGCCAGGCGACTGGTTTTTTCAAGTAATCCGGAATCAATTTTTTTCATGGTTCATAGTTGATTGCGATTCTTCGTTGATTTATAGACGAATGGTAAAATTAACAAAAAACCTGCATTGACCCAATATTTTGCTTTTCGCGCCTGAGCGGTTGGATGCAATCTGATGGTTAAACGAAGTCCGGTAAAAGCTGAAGAGAATCCTGGTAGACTTTATGAGAATTGAAATTCATGCGTTTCCTTCGCACAAAATCATGAATATGTTGGAAATTCAAGTCTGATTTATTATATTTGCCCACTTCTTCTAATAAAACCATGATAACCATTACTCTTAAAGTCAAATAAACATTCACCTAAAAATTAAAGTTATGAAAAACAAATTCTACGCTTTTGTAATTATTCTGGCTTTTGTGTTTTTTCCCGTTATTTTAATTGGACAAGGCAACAATACTGATGTTGTTTACCTGAAAAATGGGAGTATTATCCGTGGGATGATCATTGAGCAAGTCCCTAATCAATCAATAAAAATCCAGACACAGGATAAAAATGTTTTCGTTTATAAAATTGAAGAAGTTGAAAAGATAACAAAAGAGCAGGCTTCGGTATCTATTGTTAAAAAGAATGAAGTTTCTAATAAAGGATTTTCTCTCGGTTTGAAAGCAGGAATTAACCTTTCAAGCTGGTCGAATATTGATGTTTCCGATCCATCAAAGAAGGTTTCTAAACTTGGTTTTCAGGGAGGTTTCGTTGGAAAGATTGGGTTTAATAAATACCTTGCCGTTCAAATGGAACTATTGTTTGCTCAAAAGGGTCTCAAAGTTAAAGCCACTGGAAGCGGTGTAACCGCTAAAGCTTGGTACACTGTAAATTACTTTGAAATCCCATTATTATTCAAATTTTCTATTCCCGCCGGACCGGTAATGATTTTTGCAAATGTCGGGCCTTCCTTTGGAATTGGCTTAAGCGCCAAATTTGCGACTGATCCGGATGCTGGATATAATACAACAATTAACTTTGAAGAGGGTGGTCTTCAAAGATTTGACTTTGGTTTATTATTCGGAGCCGGAGCTGGTTTAAAACTTGGAAAAGGCGAATTATTTCTCGATTTACGATATTGTCTCGGCATTTCAGATGTTATGAACGCCTCTTCAGACGCCAAGAATGACCCTGATTATACAAAGTATTCAAACCGTAATTTTGGGATTGCAGTTGGATATTTGTTTAAGTTAGGCAGGTAACCTCTCTTACCTCACTGTACCGGAACCTTCCAGTTTTCAAAACCCTGGAAGGTTTTTTATTGCTATCAATTCTTTCTGAGCAGTCAGATAAACATTAATCCACCCTTTGTTAAAATGCAAACGGGTTAAATCTTGCCATTCTGATCGCAAGTTCCAGGTTCCAGGTTCCAGGTTCCAGGTTCCAGGTCTCAAATTCCAACTCCTTGCTTTCAAGGTTCGTCATACCCTTACTCTCGCTCGTTTTTCCTTTAGGATTTGGAACCTGCAATTTGGGACAAAGTAACGCAGAGTTTACAGATATATCGCTAAAAGTATTTATAATCAGAATCCAAAACTTTGGGAAACTCCGCGCGACTCTGAGGTTAATATTGATAGCGCTGTGAAAAATACTTTTCATGGCAGCCTCATATTTTATTATTTTTTTCTTCAATAAATTTTTTACTTTTATATGCCGAAAAATTATTAACTGTTAATCAGGTAACAATGAATTATCAGATACTCAAAATTAACATCTCCGACCGCATTGCGGTGGTTACTGTCAGTCGTCCGGCTGCTTTGAACGCGCTCAATTCCGATTTTTTTAAAGAAATGAATCATTTTCTCGACGACCTCGAACCTCGCGACGATGTGAAGGTTCTTGTTATAACCGGTGAAGGAAAATCATTTGTTGCAGGGGCAGACATTGCCGAAATGGTGAATATGAATTCCGTTGAGGGCAGCGCCTTTTCAGTCAATGGACAGCATACTTTTGACCGGCTTGAAAACTTACCAATTCCTGTTATCGCAGCCATAAACGGTTATGCTTTGGGTGGCGGATGTGAACTGGCAATGGCTTGCGATTTTCGCATCGCCAGCAAGCTGGCGAAATTCGGTCAGCCGGAAATGAATCTCGGACTGATTCCCGGATATGCAGGAACACTAAGGTTATCAAAACTTACCGGCATTGGAAACGCGCTTTATCTGATCCTGTCCGCCGATACCATTTCTGCCGACGACGCCCTCCGAATTGGTCTGGTTCAGAAGGTTACTGAACCGGAATCATTAATTGAAGAGACTATGAAAATTGCAGCCCGGATCGCCGCAAATAGCTCTCAGTCTGTGCCTGTCGCTAAAATGGTTATCCGAAAAGGAGTTAACATTGATTTAACCGAATCTTCAGAATTTGTCGCTTCCGAATTCGGAAAACTTTTCGACCAACCCGCAACAAAAGAAGGAATGAAAGCATTCCTTGAGAAACGTAAACCAAACTGGAAATGAGAATTATATGAATGTCGAAACTCCAGGCTCCCCACTTTTTCAATGAATTATCAACGCTAAATACATCAAAAAATGTCCTACGAAGAACGATTACAGCACGTTTCGGTCCTTGGCGCGGCCGGCAAAATGGGAAGTGGCATTCTGCTGCTGACCGTCATGGAAATGGCCGACATCAGCCTGAAACCAGAAAACAAGGGCAAAGCATTTGTCCTTAATGCCATTGACGTTTCCGACGAAGCCCTGGCGGGCGTTATGAAATATCTGAAGGCGCAGGTTCTCAAAATGGCTGAGAAAAAAGTGGTTGCATTGCGGAAAATGTATGCAGACAACGTCAACCTTATCGAAAACGAAGAGATCATTAATCAGTATGTTTTCGACGCTATCAGCCTCGTGAGAACCTCAACAAGGCTCGAATCAGCCTTTGATTCACGAATGGTCTTCGAGGCAATTAAGGAGGATCCGGAACTGAAGATCGGCATCTTTTCGAAAATTTCCGCCAATAATCCAAATCAGCCCTGGTTCTTTACAAATACATCTTCCATCCCCATTACAAAACTTGATGAAGGAGCCGGATTAAATGGCAGAATTATCGGCTTTCATTTCTATAATCCTCCCGCTGTTCAAAAACTGGTGGAGATAATCAAAGCGGAGAATACCTTGCCGGAAGTGGAAATTTTTGCCAGGCAATATGCGAAAAACCTCCGAAAAATTGTTGTGCCTTCGCATGATAAGGCAGGTTTTATTGGCAACGGGCATTTCATGCGCGATATTCTTCACGCAACCGCAGAAGTGGAGAAACTCTCGGCTCAGATGCCATTCGTGGAAGCAGTGTATGCGATTAACAAAATCAGTCAGGATTACCTTGTAAGACCAATGGGAATTTTTCAGTTGATTGACTACGTTGGCGTTGATGTATGCAGCTTCATAATGTCAGTAATGAACCCTTACCTTCCTTCCGAAAATCTTCATAGCCCGCTTCTCGACAATCTTTTGTCGCTTGGCGTCAAGGGAGGTCAGTTTTCTGATGGTTCACAAAAAGATGGTATTCTGAAGTATGAAAAGGGAAAGCCTGTTGCTATCTTTGATATTGAAAAAAGGAGCTATATTCCAATTGCTGAATTTCAGTCGGGAGTGGATACAAAACTGGGCGATTTGCCAGCGCCGCCTCCCTGGAAAACAGTTGTTGGCAGCAAAACCAAGGAGGAAATCCTTGCAGGCTATTTCAAGCAAATCAAAACCGCATCAGGTCTGGGCGCTGAGTTGACGAGAAATTATGCTGCCCGCTCGTGTGAAATAGGGCGTTTTCTCGTGTCATCGGGAGTTGCTTTTAACGAAAATGATGTGAATACTGTGTTGCTTACAGGTTTTTTTCATGCTTATGGTCCTATTAACAATTATTTAGATTAGCATTATGAGAAGAAAAGTATATATGGTCGCCGGTTACAATACCATCGCGCTGGGTACCGGCAGAAAAGAGTTCAACCCCAAAAAGGAACGTCCGGGACTGGAAGAATATATAAAAGAGTCCGGACAGGGTACGTTGAAAAAAATTGGCGGCGCAAAGAATGTGGATGAATGTGTGATTGGAAACTTCATGGCGTCGCGTTTCAACAGGCAGGCAAATCTTGCCGCATTTTTCCCTTACATTGACGATGGTTTGCGGTACAAACCAGCAGTTCGCGTTGAAGGCGCGTGCGCCACCGGCGGACTTGCCCTGATGACCGGAATCAAAAGCGTTCTCGCTGAAACTGCCGAGGTGGTTCTTGTGATCGGCGTGGAGGTGCAGAATACAGTAAAAGCTATCTATTGCGCCGACTACCTTGCCGGCGCCGGTTGGTTTAAAAACCGTAAAGACGGGCATGCCTATTTCTTTCCCGGGCAGTTCAGCGACCGCGCCGGAGCCTATTTTGAAAAGTACGGCAGAGATAAAACCCGGCAGGCTTTTGCACGGTGGTTCCGCAATGCTGTTGAAAATGCGCGGCTTTGTGCTACTGCTCAGGAATATCACAATACAACGAAATATCTTGAAGAGTTAGCCATGATGGAACCAAACGGGAAATCGTTTGTTGACAATCTGAATGTGTTTGATTGTTCAAAGGTTTCCGATGGAGCCTCAGCTATTGCTATTGTTTCGGAGGAAGGACTTAAACGGTGCGGTATCCCTGTAAGCGAAGCTGTTGAAGTTATTGGCTGGGGACAGATAGAGGAAGACATTACTAAACCGCCGGTTGACCCAACTGAACTTACAACAACAAAGCAAGCAATAAAAATGGCGCTTGCCTCAGCCGGAATTACCCGCGACCAGATTGGCACTGCCGAAATTCATGACTGCTTCACCGTTGCTGGTTTGATGTGCATGGAAGCTATTGGTTTTGCTGAAAAAGGCAAAGGCTCTGATTTCATTCTTGAAGGAAATACCGCCCGCAGCGGAAAGGTTCCTATAAACACAACCGGCGGGTTGATTGGTTGGGGACACCCGACGGGTGGCACTGGGGTTCACCAGGCTGTTACAATTCTGGAACAACTCACCGGCAAAGCTGGCGACGCCCAGATAACGATTAATCCCAACCGTCCTTATGGTCTTACCGTAAACATGGGCGGGGATGATAAATCGCTGGTTTCGATCGTCTATAAAAGGGGAAAGTAATTGAAAGTTTTATAAGACCTTAATGGTTTTTGAGATCGTTTCCGCTGAATTAGTTCCAACATAAACCACAAATTCTCCCGGTTCCCAAAACTTTTTCAGATCGGGATGATAAAAAGCCAGATCATCAAGGGTGAGATTAAAAACGAGAGTTTTTGTTTCACCCTTTTTTATTAATACTTTTTGGAAACCCTTCAACTCCTTCACCGGTCGCGTTATTGAACCAACTTTATCCTGAATATAAAGCTGAACAACCTCCTCGCCGTCGCGGATTCCGGTATTGGCGACTTTAATGGTTATCTGGATTTTATTTCCATCAACTTTTGTTTCGAGACCTGAGTAAGAAAATTTCGTATAACTCAATCCGTAGCCGAATGGAAAAAGCGGATCGTTAGAAACATCGAGGTAACGGCTTACATATTTAGCGTTTGGATCAGTTGTGCGGTATGGTCGCCCTGTATTTTTGGCATTGTAGAAAATCGGAATCTGACCTAAATTCTGTGGGAATGTCATCGTTAATTTGCCTGATGGGTTCACATCGCCCATTAAAACATCGGCGATTCCATTTCCGGCTTCTGTTCCGCCAAACCAGGTTTCAAGGATTGCAGGCGCCAGGCTGTGAAGTTTCGTAATAGCGAGCGGACGTCCATTGAACAATACAACTGCCACAGGTTTACCTGTTTTCATGATTTCCGCTGTAAGCTCATTCTGAACGCCGGGGAGATCAATGGAACTGCGACTTGACGCTTCGCCGCTCATCCAGCCATTTTCGCCCAAAGCCAGAATGACGAAATCGGCTTTTTCTGCCAGTTTGACTGCCGCTGCAAATCCACTCCGGTTCTCATCGTTTGCGTTACAACCTTGTTCAAAAATTATCTCAACTTTTCCTTTCAACTTGTTTTTCAACCCTTCAACCAATGTTACGCACTTCTCCCATTGACCCGCCGCAGACCAGTTTCCGAGCATATCTTTCTTTGAATCGCCAAGCGGACCAATAACGGCAATGGTTTTAACATCGGCAGGGATTGGCAGTGTTTGCTTGTCATTCTTCAAAAGAACACAACTCTCAGATACCAGCTTCCTTGCGAACGCAAGGTTTTCAGTTGCCATAATTTCCTTCTCCTGGCGCTCCTTGTTACAATAACGATAAGGATCTTCAAACAATCCCAGTTTAGCTTTTGCCTCAAGAATTACACGCACGGCATTATCAATTGCCTCGATTGTCACCTTTTTCTCTTTCAGCAAATCCGAAAGATAATCAAGAAATGTACTTCCCTGCATATCCATATCAACTCCGGCATTAAGCGAGAGCATTGCTGCATCTTTGTTATCCCTTGCCACGCCATGATTTACCAACTCGTTAATTGATGTATAATCTGTAACGACAAAGCCTTTGAAGCCCCAATCTTTTCGCACCAGATCGGTCAGAAGCCATTTGTTTGAAGTGGATGGAATTCCCGCAATTTCGTTGAACGAAGTCATCACCGAACCAACGCCGGCGTCAATACATGCTTTATATGGCGGAAGATACCATTCGTAAAGGGAAAGTTGCGATATATCAACTGTGTGATAATCTCTGCCGCTTTGCGCGGCTCCGTAAGCTGCAAAATGTTTTGCGCAGGCAAGGATTGTATTGTTGTCTTTTAGATTTAAACCCTGAAAACCCTTTACGCGGGCTTCTGCAATGCGGCAGCCGAGCCAGGTATCTTCTCCGGCGCCTTCGGCAACCCTTCCCCAGCGTGGATCGCGGGCAATATCAACCATCGGGGCAAAAGTCCAGTTTATACCTTCGGCTGACGCCTCGCAGGCAGCAATCCGCTCCGATTGTTCAATAGCCGCCAGATTCCAGCTACATGCCGAAGCCAGTGGTATCGGAAAAATAGTCCGGTGACCGTGAATCACATCATAACCAAATATAAGCGGTATTTTCAGCCTGGATTCTTCAACGGCAAGTTTTTGTAATTCCCTGACATAATCAACAGTGTATGCGTTGAAAATTGCGCCAACTTTCCCTTCTTTAATCAAATTTTTGTAATTACTGTTAAGCGTAGGACCGGTTACATCCCAATCGGAAGTGAACAATGATAATTGCCCGATCTTTTCATCGAGAGTCATTGTTTTCAAAAGGTTATCAATTTTGCTTTTATCAGCGGGTGAAATTCCGCTGTTGGTCGGAGTTTGCGATTTCAATGCCAAAGTTGCCATTGTGAATAGTAAGAAAATGATAGTTCTGGTTTGGAAAATTTTCAACATAGCCTTTAATTTTTCTGAATTGTTTTTTATGATTATCCGCTTGTGTACCTAATAATTATTTAGCTACTCTGCGGTAAAAAAGACTTAACCGCAGAGAACCGCTGAGTTTTTACGCAGAGAGCCGCAAAGCTAAAGTTTGTTAACCAATCTTTTAATTCCTTTTGTTTTTATACTTGAATTTCCTCTCGTTTTAGCGGGAGGTATAAATCAAAATATCTCAATATGTGAATCCCAGCTTTGTCAATCCTGACTTTACACCAGGATTCGACATAAACAAACTCCACAGCAAACCACTCCGGTAATTCTCGATCATACAAACAATCGGACCCTGATCAATTGCAAGATAGGAATCTGCCCACCATCCTTCCGACGGGGCAAAGGCGTCATAAAAACCATATTCGCCCCACAGCCGGTCGCCGAGAGTGTAATAGAAAAACCTGATGGCATTCATGGATTGTTCGGGAGTGTATGCAATTGCTGAAACAGCCGCCGACGGCGTTATTACTCCCAGATCATTAGTTGGCGACTGCGCCTCATAACCCCAGGGATTATCACTGGCGGTAAGTCCCCAGCAAACTTTACTATATCCGGGATAGCCTTTTGGATTTGTAAAACAATAGCTCCAGTTAATCAAAGATTGGTTTACATTCTGTTCCCAATAGTTTGCATATTGATCCTGAAGGTTTCGTGGGTCTAATCCAAGAAAAGAATAATGGGTATAAAATAAAGGTCCGCCGTAAGGCTCGCCGAGAGGGAGCTTGTATCCATAGTAACTGCCGCCGTTTTTTATTCCGCCGTTTCTTGCATATCCTTGATGATACGCTGACGCGGATATCGGGTGGAGGGTTGAAGTTGCCGCGACAATATAGGTTATAAGCGTTTCATTGTATCCCTGAACCTGCATATTCATAATCCAACCCAGGTTTGGCGACCAGTGCCAGTACAATACATTCTGTCCCCGCGTAAACCAATCATATTCAACCGCATTGTTAAGGGCGTCTATCCTATCAATCAGAATTTGTTCAGTTGGAAAAGCCGGATCAAGGTATTGCCGCATGGTTATTAGTCCTTCAATCATGTAAGAGGTCTCAACCAGGTCGGCGCCATTATCGTTATCGCTAAAAGGGATGGTTTTTCCGGTACTTCCGTTGAGCCAGTGAGCCCAGGCGCCATGATAACGATCGCATGTTTCAAGAAAATTCAGAATTTTCGCTAATCGGGTCAAACCTTCGTCACGGGTGATAAAGCCTCTCTCAATTCCAACTATTAACGCCATTACCCCGAACCCGGAGCCGCCAATGGTAACGATATCGCCCGATGTATTCCGTTCCCGTGCAAGTCCGCATGATGGATGAGCAAAATCGTAAAAGTAACGGAAGGTTTTTTCCTGGACGAGAGTAAGAAGCTGATCATCGGGAATGACCGGGAATTTTGGAGTTGAATCGAGGGCGGTATAAAAATAGTTGGTAAACCCGTCGAAAGGAAATCCGTTTTTGGATGTTAAATTCTTTGAAATATTCAAAAAACACTGCGAAAAAGGTTTTAATGGTTGCGTGTTTGAAACCGTTACTTTTCTATTGTTTTCTGAAAGTGAAAAACTCAATGGCATTCCTGAAGACAAGGAAAAATACGAATTAAGTTTCGCGGGGTCCAGCGAATCTGAAAAGGTAATTTCGACGCTTACATTTTTCCAGTCAATATTCTTTGGAATTAATGGTATTTGAAAGAGCTGCCGGTTAATAGTAATAGAATCAATGCGAAGTTTTCCGGCGATGGTAATGAAAAGAAATTCAATTCCGGGAAAGGTTTCGCCAAGCGATCCTTTCAATCCCGAAGTAATCTGCAATTTATAGTTTGTACTGTGATCAAGCGGTTTTTGAGGAGTAAGTCTGACAGTTCTATTTTCATCTAAAACGATATAATTGCAGGAGATTCCGGTATTATCGGCTTTCTTTAAAATTATGCTACCGATAACAGCAGAAGGGTCGAGAATATTATTAAAGTAAATAGTAATTAAACTGTCAACTGCAATGTCTTTGGTGGTTTCCCCGGTTTTTAGCGTTACCGAACCTGCTTTGACCTGCGCCAATTGAATAGTACCTGTAGGCGTATCAACCTGATTTTTCTTACAGGCTGTGTAAAAAAGCAGGTTAAGAGCCAGAAACAGAGTCAGAAAAGAATATTTTTTCATAATAAAAGAAGTTAGCCAACCGAACAAAAAAACTGAAGCCCCTTAGAAAAGAGGCTTCAATTTTTTTGACTTTAAAACGGTACTCCTGGAAGCGAGTTCCAATTTTCCGCGTTAATAAATTACAGTTAATATTTCATAATTTTCAATGTATATGGATTGCCGGATTTCGGATAGAAGGTAACGAAATACAAGCCGGCAGTTAGTTCTGATGTATTAACGGTAGTAGCGCCAATACGAAGGTTTTCAATTCGCAGCGCCTGCTGACCCATAGTTGAAGTAATGGCGGCTGATTTCAATTCAACCGAAGTGTTTACTATCAGGTTATTGTTAAATGGAACAGGGTAAACGGTGATTTGGTTTGCAAGTGGGTTTGCGCTGATACCGGCGGGGTATTTCTGTCCCCATTTGAAAACGGCAAAAGTAGTATCTCCTAATACTTTGACAGATCTGTTTGGATCGCCGGTCCATTCGCCTGTATTCCATCCCATGCCATTGAAAAACTTAAACTGATATGTTCCGATAGAATCAAGAGTCATGGTAATAGTATAAATAGAGTCCGTAACCGGGAGCGCGGCTATCAATGCGTTAGCAGGGTTTGTTCCGGGTTCATTCCATATTCCGTAAATTCCTCCGAAATTTCCTACGTTTGAAACTGGTCCGGTTGTTAATCCTGAGCCTTTCATATCAACATTAAAGGTGACAACGGCAGGTTTAACGCCCCATTTGTAGGTAAGGGCAACATCGCCGGCAATAGTTACCTTACGGTTGGGATCGCCCGTCCATTCGCCACCATTCCAGCCAGCGCCTTTAAACAGCTTAAATTGATAATTTCCAACCGGCAAAGTCAATGTTACGGAATAAATAGAATCGCCATTGGCATCCGTAAGCTCATTTTCTGGATTTGTTCCCGGTTCATTCCAGGTGCCATAGACGCCGCCAAAATCGCCTGCAAAATAAACCTGTTGTCCTGCTGTGAGTCCGGAACGATGCATATCAACATTAAGAATTACCTGTGGTAACACGGGGGGTACAATAGGATTGGGATCATTGTTTAAAATGATATCGTCGAAAAACATGAACATATCCTCGGTAAGTGTGAGTGGATCCTCAATATCGGGCATGAAGGCAATAATTGGATATGGACCTGTTTTGGATGAGAAATCGAAAACCATGTCCTGCCATACTCCAACAGAGGTTTGGGGTCCGGTGGAAGCAGCTTCGAGAGTGCCTGCGGCGCCATCCTGGATTTTGAATTTAATTGGGCTGATACGTGGTTTCCACACTTTTACATGCATGTACTTGTTGGTTGTTAAGTCAACGGCTGTCGGGGACCAGAATCCACCCCAGGGAACGCCATTTTTATCGCGAATAAACAATACAACCCAATTGCTGGTATTAATACCTGTGGGATCAGGGTTTGGAACTAAACCCATTGCGCTTGCATCAACAGCAGGATCGCCTAACATCAGGTTCAATGGAATGATTTCATAATCTTCGATTACATAAACAGGAGCGCTATTAGGCGTTGGGTCGTTGTTAACCATGATGTCATCGAAAAATATAGTCAGATTATCGGTAATTGTGAGAGGATCTTCAAAGTCGGGCATGAATGCTATTGTAGGATAAGTACCGGTTTTTGAGGTAAAATCAAATACCATGTCTTCCCATGTGCCGATACTGGTTTGCGGAGTCATTGAGGCAACTTCAAGAGTGCCTGCGGTTCCTCCTTCGAGTTTAAACTTAATAGGACTGATACGGGGTTTCCACACTTTTACGTGGACGTACTTGTTAACCGTTACGTCAACGGCTGAAGCTAAAGCCGACCAGAAGCCTCCCCAGGGAACGCCATTTTTAGAACGAGCAAACGCAGCCACCCATTTACTTGTGTTAATTCCGGTTGGATCGGGATTGGGGACCACTGCAAAGGAACTCGAATCGTTAGCCCCTCCCAACATTAAATTCATTTTAATAACTTCGAAATCAGATACAACCTGCGCTTTCGAAAAGCCGACAATTGTCAGCAGCATAATGCTAATGAGTAGAATTTTTTTCATAATTTTAATTTTTTAGTTAGTACAATTATTAGATTCTCAAAGGTAATTATTTATTTTAGACAAGGACTGAAATATTTATCAAACAGCAAAAAACAGATATTCAGAGAGGGTTAAGAAGCTCCGAAACCCTCTCTGTATATCAATTTGTAAAGAATTATGGTTTTTCAGATGAGTACATCAAATCTATTTCGGTTGCGGTTAAGGCGCGATGGAAAATTCTTATGTCATCCAATTGTCCGCCGAAATGGTTCGATGTTGGAATCGAATATCCACCCCAGGGTTGCGTAGCCCACAGTTTACCCTGCCTTGATTGAATGAATCCGAAAGCGAGTCTGGGATAAACATCAGGTGGCATTCCATTCCATTTTAGCCCGGTAGCAAGATTTAATGTTGGATCTGCAAGGGTGAAATCTTCCGATTTCATTATTTCGCCGTTTATGTACAATGACGCTACTTTGGTTGTTCCGTTGAAAACGAAAACAACAGAAGCCCATTTATCTTTAATAATGGCAGCCATTCCTTCAGGCGGGGTAGGCGATAACAATTTGCAAAAAGTACACGCTTTCCATCCCAGCGGATTATTGTTAAATAGTCCGTCGCCATTGAAAGTGAGGTCATGACTGTTTGTAGCGGGGGCGCCACAATCATAAGTTGCGCCAAGCTTACATTCAGCGTAGCTGCCCTGTATTTCAAACTGGAATCCATTGAATGCTCCCAGCCCAACTACAAAATGTCCTTTGGGATTACCTGCGGCATCAACATGACCGATTGAGTTTGTTTTCATCCAGAAACATAAAGAAAATTCTGCCGTGTTTGTTAATTGGTCGGCATTGGGAATTTCGATAATGCTGGTAGTTCCGTCGAAAGTTGCAGCTTTTCCCGCAGTGGTTTTATATGAAGGAGTATAGGTTATATTTATTAAACTGTCAGCGTTAAAAGTACCCACCTGGTCATTCGCATTATCCTCGAAATTCCAGTATGCAACCTGACCGGTTGGAACAAATGTTCCAATGGTTGAAAAGGTGCGGAAAAAACTTGAAATTGACTCTCCGCTGGAGGCGGAAACTGCCGGGAACGTAAGTTTAAATAATGCTCCGTTGCCTAATTCCTCATTTGGAACGATGGTAATCTTGTTGCCGGATGTGGTTACTGTTAAAGGGATGTTTTTCTTGTCCCAATCCCTTAATAGTATGATGTTGTCGGATGTTATTCCGGCGGCATTGACGTCAAGCGAAAAGGTGGCGACAATCGTTGGTTTTGAGGGTACATTATTTGCGGATGAAGCCCCGTTCAAATCAATACTTCCTCCATCCAGTTGGGCAACGAGCGAGGATAAAGTAAATGATACTGTATCAGTTTTCTTTTTGCAGCTTGCCACTCCCATCAGGAGAGCCGCTGCGATAAACAATGAGCTAAATAAAACAACTTGCTTTTTCATTTTTTTACATTTGGGTTAAACAATATTTGATTATTTGTGTTATTTTGGAAAAAATTACCAATTCGGGTTTTGAACAAGCGATCCTTCAGAGATATCAATTTCACTTTGAGGTATAGGCAGAAGTTCATGTTTTCCTGCAACAAACCCAAGCGAGTCTAAAACCTGCGCAGCTCTTCCTGTCCTTACCAGATCCCAGAATCTCCATCCTTCCATAGCCAGTTCGAGTCTCCTTTCATTAAAAATAATATCCCTCAACTCCTGCTGGTTTGTAGTTGTGATATCCGGTAAAATAGTATTGTTTCCCTGCCGCGCACGCTGCCTGACCTTATTAAGGTAAACTAACGCTTCCGTGGGTTTATTATTTTCATTGAGCGCTTCAGCCGCCATTAAGAGTACGTCGGCATATCTTATCAATCTGCGATGATGTCCCCACTGGGTTATGGTATTATCTCCGGGAACCCAGACTTTCCGGTTGTAACATTGAACTTCTATAATAACGCTGTCCTGACCGTTCCAGGCTTTGGTAATTTTAGGGGTTTGCCCATCGCCAAGGATTAAAACGCCATCAATCGAGTCGCCGAGGTTGATAACCGTTCCCTGATATCGAGGGTCGCCGGGTGTGTAAGAATTTCGCAGATCAACTGACGGGCGGTTGAATCCCCAGCCCCGGTTTGGAGTTCCCCTGACGCCCTGCGTATTTGCGTATTGGTTTCCCCCGCCTGAAGTAGTTTCGGACTGGATAGCGCCTACCTCAAAAACCGATTCCGTCCCGTTATTGCCATTCACCCCATTGGCGTCAATAAATTTGGTTTCCAGTCCATATTCATTTGAATTGATAACATCCATGGCATATTTTTCGGCATTGATGAAATCATTCCTGAAGAGATAGACGCGCGCAAGCAACGCCTGTGCGGCTCCTTTGGTTGCCCTTCCGAGATCAACGCCCTGATAACCTGATTTCAGGGGTAAGTTATCCGCTGCAAAATTCAGATCCCCAATGATAAGGGCATAAACGTCTTCCTCAGAAGCACGAGGTAATTTTAATGGAGGCTGTGTTGTGGTGACAAGCGGAACGCCTCCCCATGAGCGCACAAAGTCGAAGTATATCAACCCACGGAGGAATCTTGCTTCGGCAATGTACCTTGTTTTTAATTTTTCATCCATGACGATTGCCGGAATCTTTTCAATAACCACATTTGCCCTTTTCACGCCTACATATAAAGCGTTCCAGTAACTGCCAAGTCCATCCTGTGTAGGCGTGTGTGTAAAGGAATCATAAGGTCCTACCGTTGTGGCTGCATCGCCGGGGTTGCTGCCTTTGCGGGCGTCATCCGACATGATATCAAAGATTGGGAATCCTCCTGCGTTGTACGCCCAATCCCTGAAAGCTTCATAAGTGGCGTTTGTTGCCAGCAAGGCGTCGGATGCGGATACAGGAAATAATTGTTGAGTAAGTGTTCCCTGAAGATCTTTTTCAAGAAATTTCTTGCACCCTGCAAAGGAAAAAGCAACAAGAATGACAATGATGGGGATGTATAATTTTTTTTGCGTTCTCATATCCATTAGAAGTTTAAATTGATACCTATTGAATAAACAGCAGTTATGGGGTAAGCTCCATAATCAATACCCGCCGATAAAACATCGTCGCTACCAATTTCAGGGGTATAACCTGTAAATTTTGTAAATGTATAAAGGTTGTCTGCTTTAATGTACAATCTTATTTTTTGCATAAATATTTTAGCGCTCAAGGCGGCAGGCAACGAATAGCCCAGAATTACATTTCGTATTCTCAGGAAAGAACCATCCTGGATAAAATGATCAGATGAAGTGTAGTTGTAACCTCCAAATGATGGACGGGGTTCGGTTGAGCTTGTACCCTCCCCGCTCCAATAATTGAGAACGTGAGCTTCAAAATTATAGGGATCAGGTCTGATCACCTCCTTTGCGTTGAAGATTTTATTTCCTGTTTGTCCTTGAATGTTGAGAGACAAATCAACCCCATAGATTTCAAAACCAAAGTTGAAACCAAAAATGAATTTTGGGATTGGGGAGCCAATAAATGTTCTGTCTCTGCCATCAATTTTCCCGTCGCCATTTATATCAACAAACCTCAGATCGCCCACTCCGGCTAATCCGTCGTGAGGGTAAGCATCCAATTCTGCCTGGTTTTGAAAGACGCCATCGGTTTGATATCCGTAGAATGACCCTATCGGTAATCCAACAATGCTGCGGGTAATCGGGACATTGTTAACATAACTGCCGTACAGCGCATCATCAACGCCGCTGATTCCGCCAATTTTCAGAACTTCATTATGTATGGTGGTTCCGAGAACGCCGATATTATATTTGAATTTCCCAACCTGATCGCGCCAGCCGAGGTTGAACTCAAATCCCCTGTTCACGGCTGAGGCGGCATTGAACCTCACCTTGGCGCCTGAGCCATTTCCAAAGTATCCGGGAACAGATAATAAAATAAGAATATCATCGGTTTGTTTGTTGTAATAATCAAATTCAGCGGTAAACCGGTTGTCGAATAAACCAAATTCAAGTCCGATATCGGTCTGAGTTGTAACTTCCCACTTCAAATCGGGGTTGCCATTAATTCCAAAAGAAGCGCCTGTGTTGGGATCGCCTTTGGTTCCAAAGATGGCAAGAATGTTCGATTCCACACGTGCAAAGCGGTCCCAATAGGGAATTTTATCATTTCCGAGTTTTCCCCAACTTGCTCTTACTTTCAATTTACTAAGCCAGGAAATATTTTGCATAAATTTTTCCTGCGAAACATTCCAACCCAATGCAAAGGAGGGGAAGTTTGCATACCGGTTATTTTGAGCAAATTTGGATGACCCGTCGCTTCTGAAAGTAGCTGTAAGGATGTATTTTTTATTGAAAACGTAATTTACGCGGAACAGGAACGAGATCATTGAATAATACTGATTCATATCAACCGCCTCGTTAATGTCGCTGATGTTGTTTACGTGATTGGTTGGGTCGTAAATATAGGAGGGTTGGATATACCAGAAACTTGATCCGTCGCGTATAAGGTTGGCGCCAGAAAGGTTGAACCCGTCGGAAGTTGTATTTTGCATGGTGTAACCAGCAATAGCGTCAATTGAATGTTTGCCGAAATCCTTTTTAAAATTCAGCGTATTTTCCCACAGCCACGTAAAATTATAATTATTGTTTTTACTAAGACGGCTCAGGAGGTTTTGCTGCATCGAAATTGTTCCATCGGGATTATAAACAGTATAGGCAGGGGTGAAGTTTTCCGATTTATTATACCCGGCGTCAATGCCAAAACTGGTTTTGAAGGTAAAGGCTTTAAGAAAATTGACCTCGCCGTAAATATTTCCAACTCCCCTTATTCCTTTATTGAAGTTATTTGAGTATGCCAGATCTGCCAGAGGATTACCTACGCCGGGAACTGCCGCAAAACTGCCATCGGGATAATATGGAACAAGCGTAGGCCAGGCTCTGTATGCAGCCCAGGTCACTCCGGGTGAAACCTGCTGGCTGTATGGCGCCAACGTTATGTTATTCCCAAGTTTTACATACCGCGATAAATTATAAATATTGTTTATTTTCAGAGTGATACGCTCATAACTCGATTTTTCAATTATGCCTCCCTGCTTGAAATAACCTCCGCTGATATAATATTGCATATTTTTGGATGAGCCTGACGCCGACAACTGAAAATCATAAACCGGAGCTGTTTGAAAAATCAAATCCTGCCAGTCTGTGTTTGGAACGGCGTCAACATTGTTGTAATAGCCGGGTTTGATTACATTTCTCACAATGGCGAAGTCCCGTCCGCTAAGCAAATCAATTTTTTTACCCAACTTCTGCATCCCGATTTCTCCTGAAAAATTGAAGACAGTTTTTTCATCTTTGGCGTTGCCTATCTTAGTTGTCACCATAATTACCCCGTTGGCTCCTCGCGATCCATAAATTGCCGAGGCAGAGGCGTCCTTGAGAACCTCCATTGAGGTGATGTCGGCGCTGTTCAGAAACGAAATATCATTCACAATAACGCCATCAACCACGTATATAGGACTGGAATTTCCGAAAGTTCCAATTCCTCTGATTCTTACTGCGGCGCCTGCGCCAGGTTCACCGGAAACAGTTGTCACCTGCACGCCTGTAACATTTCCCTGAAGGCTTTGGACAGGATTGAATGATGTAATTTTAGTAATGTCTTCCGATTTAACGCTTCCAACGGAACCGGACAGATCGCTTTTTCTCACAGTTCCATAACCAATTACAACCAATTCGTCGAGGGTTGTTTTTTTAGGTTCGAGCTGCACGTCTATAACGGTTTGTTTCCCCAGCTCAATCGTTTTGGTATTGTAACCAACATAAGAAAAAACCAGCGCCGCTTTGTCCGATTTTACTGTAATGGAATACATTCCATTGATATCGGTTACAGCGCCGGCGGTAGCGCCTTTGATGAGAATTGTGGCGCCAGGAAGCGTTTCTTTGGTATCGCTTGCAGTGACTACTCCGGTTATTGTTCTAACCTGAGCAAAAGAAACCAAACCAAAACCCATTAGAAAAAAGAGAGATAAAACAACACTGAAGAGCCTGGAAAAACTCTTATACGAGACAACTTCTTGCATAACCTGAATTTTTTGTGAAAAATAAATGATAAAAGTACTAAAATAGTTTGGTGTGGAAATTTATTTTATTGCGGTCAAAAATCCACCACCAAAGTCTGTATCGAATGTGGTAAACTAATTGTTTCAGCAGCCTGTCCATGTATCCATAAACGATATGGAATTTTATCTTCACTTTGATTCATTACAATAACCGCGATTTTTCCATCGGTATTGAGGAAAGCAGTTGTAAGTAGCTGGCCCTGGCTTGCCGAGCTGATGATTCTTTTAGCGCCGGGGCGGATAAATTTCGAGAAATGTCCGATATAATAAAATGAACTTAGATAATACAACTCGCCGGTTTTTGTATTTGCATGAAGCGGCGCAAAGCACAAATTCTGAACGTGATTCGGACCGCCGGTTTCATCAAGCGCTATGTTCCAATCTGTCCAGCCAACCGCGCCGTTGTTGAAATCATTGATCATATTTCGCCCATATATTTCTCCCCATTTCCATTCATTCATTTTACTGAAAGTGAAACTTTCGGCGCAGCCTTCGGTAAAAATCAGCGCCTTTTCGGGATACGATTCAGCAACACGTTTAACATTATCGAAGATATTCCCTCCGCCTGTCCAGGTTTCATACCAATGAAATCCAATGCCCCAGACGTATTTTGCAGCTTCAGGATCATCAAGAATTGTGCTGGCGCGCTGATAAATCAGGTCGCGGTTGTGATCCCAGGCAATAAGTTTTTTATCGCTCATTCCAGCTTTCTTCAGAGTGGGTCCGAGGAAATTCTTAATAAAATCTCTTTCATCTTCCGCAGTAAAAATACAGGATTCCCACTTTTGTTTTGCCATAGGTTCATTCTGAACGCTGATTCCCCAAACCGGGACGCCCTCCGCCTGATAAGCGCTGATAAACTTGACAAAATAATTTGCCCAGCTTTGATAAAAAGCCGGTTTCAGTTTTCCACCCTGCAACATATTATTATTATCCTTCATCCATGCCGGGGGGCTCCAGGGACTTGCATACAAAGTAAGTTTACCGCCTGCCGCAGCAATCGCCTGTTTGATGAATGGTATCCGGAATTCCCTGTCGTGGGCAATGGTGAATGATTTCAAATCGGCGTCATTTTCATCAACATACGTATAGCTGCCACTGGAAAAATCGCAACTGTGAATGTTGGTTCGCGCAAGCGTATAGCCAATTCCCTTTTGAGGATCAAAATAGTTTTGCAGAATTTCCTGCTGCTTATCTTTTGGCATTTTCGCAAAAGTTTCCGCTGAAGCGTCTGTTAAAGCTGCGCCAATCCCAATGAAGGTCTGGAAGGTTTTGCCGGGATCCACAAAAATACAAGGTTGAGTTTCTAATGGCTGACCGAAATCGGACATAATAAGAGTTTCTGTGGCTGAAATCCTGAATTTCGTATTCTCGGCGGTAGTATAAACAGTTACCTTTTTCCCGGCAGGAGCAACCGGGTTATCCGGCGTATTGCCGGCAATTAAAATATCAGGTGACAACAACCAAAGAAGACTAAGTAGAAGAATCAGCTTTTTCATACAACAGTGTTTAGTTATTACAAAATTACTTCAATTTTGAGCCCACTCCGAAAAGTGGTTATAAAAATAAAAATTTGGCTGCGAGCCCGGTATATCAGCAACTTGAATTGCCACTACCTTAAGGTAGTGGCAATTGATAACCAGATATTTACTGGACTTTGGTCCAAATTGTTTCCTTTTCGGATCAGGCTCTTCATTCAAATTGTTGGATCGACTTTGGTTGGAATTTGATCTTTCCAAATGTAATACATTCCATCTTCTTTGAGTAGTAAAACCAATGTTTTTCTCAAATCA
The DNA here is from genome assembly GCA_026391715.1 of Bacteroidota bacterium. Classification (GTDB taxonomy): domain Bacteria; phylum Bacteroidota; class Bacteroidia; order Bacteroidales; family FEN-979; genus CAIVAT01. The sequence goes on along the minus strand of JAPLDO010000233.1, from coordinate 50,901 downwards.
AATAATATTTCTTTCTTATAATTGGGGAGTATTATACTATTCCCAATGCCATATACCATCATTGAATCACACTTACATTAACAAAATTCAAAGGTTTATCGTCAGTTTCCTGAATTATAAACTACTTTTACATAATATACATTTTTGAGTCAGGGGTTAAAAATATTAAAATCCTTTTCCAAATTGCCAAAGTGTTACTAAACTCTTTGGCGGTTATATTTTCGACAATGCCTTACCCCGGTCAGCATAACTAAATATTGAACTATGAAAGTTGAACAACACCATGTAGCCAGCCATATTCCCAACATTCTTATCGTTGATGATATTGGCGACAATCTCAGATTACTTGATGATATACTAAAACCCGAAGGATATAAAACGCGACTTGTTCCCGGCGGAGAACTGGCATTAAAGGCGGCTGAAATAGAAAAGCCCGATCTGATCCTGCTCGATATCATGATGCCGGGAATGGATGGATTTGAAGTTTGCCGCCGGTTAAAAGCAAACCCCGGTCTGGCAGATGTACCGGTTATTTTTATCAGCGCGCTGGGCGACACGCCTAATATCGTAAAAGCTTTGACTACAGGCGGAGTTGATTATATCAATAAACCTTTTCAGGCAGAAGAAGTCATAGCGCGGGCTCAAACCCATCTTAAACTTCATAATCAAAGCCTGGAGCTTCTGGAACAAAAAGAAAAGCTGAAGCGCCAGACCAAAGAACTTGAGAAACTTAACGCAACCAAAGATAAATTCTTCTCAATCATCGCTCACGACCTTAAAAGTCCTTTTCACGCTATTATGGGTTTTAGCGAAATTCTTGTCGAACAAGTCAGGGAAAAGGATTATGACGGAATTGAAAAACATGCCGAAATTATCCTTAAATCCTCCCAAAAGTCAGTTGATCTGCTCATGAACCTGATGGAATGGGTCCGCGCCAAAACCGGCAGGATGGAATTCATTCCTGAGCATTTCGAAATGGTTGATTTTATTAAAAAAATTACCTCTTTATTTGATGACATTGCCGGGCAAAAATCAATCGCCATCAAAAAGGATTTACCTTTGAATGCCACTGTTTACGCTGATCAGGCGATGATAAATACCGTTTTCCGGAACCTGATTTCCAACGCCATAAAATTCACTAACCCTGGCGGCGAGATAACCATTTCGGCAGTAGAAAAACCAGACGTACTAACAGTAACGGTGAGGGATTCAGGGGTTGGCATTTCAAAAGACAGAATTGAAAAACTATTCCGCCTCGACGAAACCTATTCGACCCCCGGCACCAACAACGAGAAAGGAACCGGTCTCGGTTTAATTCTATGTAAAGAATTTGTCGAAAAACATGGCGGAAATATTTGGGTAGAATCCTCTCCTTGTGAAGGCAGTATGTTCATTTTTACAATTCCAAACGCATGAAAAAAAATGCCGAAAACAAATCAACAGCCGAAATTATTCGTCAAAAGGCTGAAGAGTTGCTCAAAATGAAGTCAGAAGCCAAAATACTTGAACTTATAGAAGAACTGGCATTTCAAAACGAAGAAAAAACAAAACGAGCCGAAGAGCTGCTCATTGCCAACAAAGAACTGGCATTTCAACAGGATAATCTGAAGAAAATCGCCAGCCGGGTTCCCGGACTTGTTTACCAATATCTTCTGCGCCCCGACGGAACCTCCTGTTTCCCTTACGCCAGCGAGGCTATCAGGGAGATATACCGGGTAAGCCCCGATGAAGTGCGAGAAGATGCTTCAAAGGTATTTGCAAATGGTCATCCTGACGACCTTGCCGGCGTTGTCGCTTCAATCAAGGAATCGGCGCAAAACCTCACTCCCTGGCAACATGAATACCGGGTGAAATTTGATGATGACACCATCCACTCACTCTACGGCAATGCTATACCTCAGAAGGAGGCGGATGGATCGGTGATGTGGCATGGCTTCATCACCGACATCACCGAGCGCAAACGGGTGGAAGATGAGTTGCGGATCAGCGAAGAACGTTACCGGTTATTGGCACAAAATACCAGGGATGTCGTCTATACCATGAATCTTGACGGCACCATTACTTATGTCAGTCCAGCCGTGGAGCTGTTGCGCGGCCTCACTGTGGAGGAGGCGATGAACCAGCCGCTTGACAAGATACTCACACCAGATTCTCAAGTCATTAGCATAGGTTACGTTCAGCAACTACATGCTGCTTTTGTGACTGGACTGCCTCTGCCAGACTTTCATGGAGAACTTGAGTATTATCGTAAAGACGGGTCTACATTGTTGACCGAATCTTTTTGTTATCCGGTACTGGAGAATGACGGAAGTTCAGTATCTATGATTGGCGTCACCCGCGATATCACTGAGCGCAAGAAGGCTGAAATAGCGCTCCTTAAGGCAAAGGAAGACGCCGAAGTTGCCAATAAGGCTAAGAGTACATTCCTGACGAATATGTCGCATGAAATCAGAACGCCACTGAACGCGATCATTGGGTTTTCGCAACTGATGAACCGGGAAAAATCATTAACCAATTCACAAAAGGAGTTTGTTGCCTCCATCAATCGAGCCGGCGAACATTTGCTAAAACTCATAAACGACATTCTTGAATTGTCTAAAATGGAAGCTGGCCGCGCAGTGTTAAACCCTACAAATTTTGATCTGCATGCTGTTTTGAACGACGTACAGATGATGTTCAAAGAACAAGCCCAATCCAAACAACTTCAGTTGGTTATTGAAGCCTCCGGCGATCTTCCGCATCATATCATTACAGATGACCATAAATTACGACAAATCCTTATCAATCTTATCGGAAATGCAATAAAATTCACCGACAAAGGCGGAGTTACCGTAAATACCCGCGTTTATAAAGGTAATGACAGCAAAAGCCGCCTGATTGTCGAAATTCAGGATTCAGGTCCGGGAATGTCGGAGGACGAACTGGGAAAACTCTTTAGACAGTTCGAACAGACAACTGCCGGAATCAAGAAAAACAGCGGCACAGGTCTGGGGCTTGCCCTGAGCCGTGAACTGGCCCTGTTAATGGGGGGAGATATTACCGTTGCCAGCGAAAAAGGTAAAGGTTCGGTTTTTACCATCAATGTGGAAATCAGGGAGGGGAAACCCGAAGTTCGTGAAGCTTACATTTCAAAACGTGTGACGGGCATTGATAACCCAAACGATGTTTATCGCTTACTGATTGTAGATGATAAAGAAGAGAACAGGCAGGTAATGGGGAGTTTTCTCAGACTGGCTGGTTTCGAAACCAATGAAGCGGTAAACGGAGCAGATGCCATTACGAAGTTTGAAGAGTGGAACCCGCACCTGATTCTGATGGATATGCGAATGCCCGTGATGGATGGCTATGAGGCAACCCGACACATCAAATCAACTGAAAAAGGGAAGCAAACGCCGATTATTGCGGTAACCGCCAGCTCGCATGAAGACGAGAAACAAAAAACATCCACACTTGATATCGAAGGCTATATCCGCAAGCCCTTTCACGAAAGTGACTTGTTTGACATAATCGGCAAGGCGCTTGGCATCGAGTATGTTTACAAAGAAGAAACAACATCCGACACTCTTTCCAAATATTTGAATAACAATGGAATCGTTGAGGATGATATTGCAAAACTGCCGGAAGAGCTGGTATTACAAATGATGCGTGCAGTTGAATCAGCCGATTTTCACCTGCTTACAGCGCATATTAAGAGCATTGAAAATGATTATCCGCATCTCTGTAGTCACCTAATGACCGAGGCAACCGATTTTAATTATAATTACCTGTTACAGATATTGACAATCAGAAAAAAATGAAAGACGACGCCCTTGACGGCCGATACATTCCCAATATCCTGATAGTTGATGATATTGGCGACAATCTCAAGTTGCTTGACGACATACTAGAACCCGAAGGGTATAAAACAAGACCCGTTCCCGGCGGAATGCTGGCATTGAATGCTGCGGAAAAAGAGAAGCCTGACTTGATCCTGCTCGATATCAGGATGCCGGGAATGGATGGATTTGAAGTTTGCCGCCGGTTAAAAGCAAACCCCGGTCTGGCTGATGTACCGGTTATTTTTATCAGCGCGCTGGGCGACACGGCTAATATCGTAAAAGCTTTGACTACAGGCGGAGTTGATTTTATCAATAAACCTTTTCAGGCAGAAGAGGTAAAAGCCCGTGTTTACACGCATCTTAAATTGCACCGGCAAAGCCAAGAACTTCAGGAACTAAATGCCACACTTGAGTTAAAAGTTGAAGAGCGAACCCAGGAGCTCAGGGAAGTCAATAAAAATCTTCAAAAAAATATCCTGGATATTAAAAGGGCTGAAGAAGAGATCATTCGATCAAGAGACCAGGCAATGAAGGCAAATCGTGCCAAAAGCGAATTCCTCTCCCGCGTAAGCCATGAATTAAGGACCCCGATGAATGCAATACTTGGCTTTGCACAGTTGATGGATATGGGAGAACTCAACCCCAGACATAAGAAAAGTGTCGGTCACATTTTAACCAGCGGGAAATATCTGCTCGAATTAATAGATGTTGTATTAGACATTTCAGGAATCGAATCCGGCAAACTCCCACTTTTATCCGAACCTGTGGAGGTAAACAGTGTCGTTTCTGAAATGATGGACGCGATTCAGCCACTCGCCAATGCCAGGCAAATTAAACCTGAGCTTGTAAATGGGTCTGTAAACCCAATTTTTGTAATGTCCGACAGGAAACGTTTAAAACAAGTGTTGTTCAACCTGCTCACCAATGCCGTGAAGTATAACAGGCAAGGCGGCGCTATTTTAGTCAAAATTGAAACGCAGCCTATGGACGATAAAGGAATTGTTTTTGTTCGGATTTCTATTACAGATACCGGTATGGGTATTCCATCGGATGACATTCCAAAACTTTTTTCACCCTTCGAACGCATTGGGGTTGAAAAAACAGAAACTGAAGGCGCCGGGCTTGGACTAACTATAGTTAAGCGAATAATGGAAGCCACAAAAGGATTGGTTGGCGTTGAAAGCATTGTCGGCGAAGGTAGCGCCTTCTGGATTGAACTCCCAACAATAGAAATCAACCAGGCTGATGACCGGATCCAACTTTTCAGTTAGGATGTTGTTCTCACGTTGGTTCCCGTCGATCTCCTCAATGTCTAACTTTATGGATGTTAGCAAATGTCCCGGTTCGTCAGGGATCTCACGGTAGATATTGGCGTCAGGTTCTTTTCATCGGTAACTTTTTCCTTCTGATTTTGTCGAACTGATACAGTGCATTTGCCGTCGCCGCCGCCGTTGGAACCAGTCCGATTTCGCCAATTCCTTTAGCGCCATAAGGTCCAACCGGGTCTGCCTCTTCAATGCCGATAACGATAATTTCAGGGGTTTGCGAAGCGGTTAATACTCCGCAATCACGAAGATTCGCGCTCGTAAGCCTGCTTTTTTCCATCGGTAAATCTTCTGTCAGCGCATAACCAAGTCCCATGTGAACAGCTCCCTGAATCTGTCCCTCGAAAAGCATGGGGTTCATGATCTTTCCGGCATCGTGCGCCGCGTAAACTTTTTCTATTTCACCCTCGTCGTTCAGAATGACAAGTTGAGCGGCATAACCATAAGAATAATGTGTGACAATTTTTTCGACGTCGGCGCCAGGTTTGGTAGTCCAGTCGCAATAATATTTTCCTGAATAGGTTTTTCCTGCCAACTGAAGAAGGGCAAGGCTAAGCTGATTTTCTTCAATATCGCCAAAGCCCTGAATACACTGACTGATGTCGTTGCGGATCGCGACTGAAGCGTCAATTATAGCATTTCCCAGCAAAGCTGTAGCCCGCGATGAAGTTGTCATTCCGGTAGGTAGCCCTGCATTAGTGTCCACAACCACATCAATCATGGAAGCGGCGATACCGGTTTCCTCGTGAAGGGTCTGGATTGCCATATTCTGCACTCCTTGACCCATTTCTGTCCAGCCATGTTCAATCAAAACCCTGCCGTTATTAAGAATGCTGATTTTTACATCGCTGAAATCGGTCATGCCATTTCCAACTCCGGAATTTTTTATTCCACAGGCAATGCCCGCATATTTTGCAGAATAAAAATGATCTTTCAATGCCGTCAGACAGGCTTTGATCCCGACTCCTTCTCCAAGAATCTGCCCTGTGGCAGTCATCTTTCCATGGTCAAGCGCATTTTTAAACCGGAACTGCCACCTGTCGAATCCGCCTTTTTCGCACAACTCGTCAACACAACTTTCCAGTGCGAAAGCCGCCTGGTTGGCTCCAAATCCGCGCATAGCGCCTGAAGGAATATTGTTGGTATAAACGGTCAGAGATTCTATATCAACCGATGGAACATGATAGCCTCCGCTGGCATGACCTGCAACTCGCTCCATCACCTTGGTTCCTACCGAAGCGTAAGCCCCAGAATCGCCAACCGCCAACATTTTCAACCCTGTAAACATTCCTTGTTCATCGCAGGAGAGCGTGACGTCCATCTTTACCGGATGTCGCTTTGGGTGCATGATTATTGATTCCTCACGCGAAAGATGCACCAGCACAGGGCATTTCAAATGCCAGGCAAACAACGCGGCATGACCCTGAACGGTCATATCTTCGCGACCGCCGAAGCCGCCGCCGCAGGGCGCGAGAGTTACGCGAACCTTATCTTCATCAAGCGCGAGAAGTGAAGCAACCTGTCGTTGGTCAACATAAATTCCCTGACCCTGGGAATAGAGGCGAATCCCGTCGCCATCGGGGAGAGCAATGGCAGCCTCGGTTTCGAGGAAAGCGTGTTCAATTCGCTGCGTTTCATAGATTCCGGAAACAACATATTTTGAATTGCCGAAAACCGTTTCTATTGGATCTCCGCGACTGACCATGCACCTCTCCAGCAGGTTCGGCTTTCCGGGGTGAACTTCGGGAGAATCTGGCTCAATAGCCTTTTCAGGATCAGAAACCGGCTCAAATACTTCATAATCTATACGGATGAGCTTTGACGCTCTCCTCGCGGTCTCTTCATCTGTGGCTACCACGCCTGCAATCACATCGCCAATATACCTTGTGATCTCTCCTTTGGCAATCATCAGAGGCCAGTCGCTGAAAATAAGTCCGGTATATCTTTCGCCTGGAACGTCGGCGGCTGTGAAAACTCTTACCACACCCTCTGTTTTCAAGGCTTCCGAAACATCAACAGATAATACTGCGGCTCTGGGATGGTCGCTGAAACGTAATGCGCCATATAACATTCCGGGGAAATGCATGTCGTTGACGAAAAGTTTTTTCCCGATGGCGGTATTATATGCGTCATATTTGCGTAGCGGTTCGCCGATTCCGGCTTTTACCGGAGGATGAACTGGCGATTCCCTTTCGTCATCCTTTTCGCTCCTTACCCGCAGTTTCTTCAAAGCCTCTTCAATGGCGTCAACAATTTTTATATATCCGGTGCAGCGACAAAGATTCAGGTTGATCGCCTTTTTAATTTCTTCCCGGTTGGGATTTGGATTTTCTCCGAACAAAACTTTTGTGCGCATGATTAGTCCGGGCGTACAAAAGCCACATTGTACGGCGCCTTTATTAACATAAGCTTGCGCTATGATTTCGCGGATTTTATCGGGAATGCCTTCCATGGTGATAACCCGCTTTCCCTCCATGAGTTTCAGTTTTTGGGTGCAGGATAACTTTGCCTTCCCGTCAATTTCCACCATACATGCGCCACAGGCTGCCTGTCCGGAACAGCCATCCTTAACCGAGGTTATGCCCGCTGAGCCGCGAATGTAGTTCAGCAGGGTCAGCTCTTCATTCCCTGAAAAGCAAATCAGTTGATTATTCAGGAAAAATTTAATCATGCTATTAATTGGTTTGTGTAGTTGATTAGACCTCTGTTAATTTTCTTTTTGTGCGACCAGCCAATGTACCGACTACGAACCGTGGGCGTTATTTTATAGATTGAACACATTCTTACCAGTGAAGTATTTCCCAGCAATCAGCCGCAAAGCGGCGTAATATCAATAACCGTGGGTAAAGCCCACGGATGTTGCAAATCATGACTATCACCAGCCCTGAAATGGCGGCATATTTCTCCAGACTTTAGAACGAAAAGCAAACAATTTGGACTAAAGTCCAGTAACTATCTGGTTATCAATTGCCACTTAAGGTAGTGGCAATTCAAGTTGTTGACATTCCGGGCTTTAGCTAAATTCTTATTTTTCTAACTACTTTTCTGAGTGGGCTCAAATTTATCTATTATTCTCCGCAACAAAAAATGTATCGCCGCAAAATATGCGGTAATTAGGTAGGATAATCACCGCAAGTGACATTTTTTTTCGCTTTCTGGTATATGCTTAATCTAATTTTTCAGGAATGAAGCAGGTCAGATATTAAATGCCCGATTGCTGAAATGTCCGGTTTCACCGGTTCGGGCATTGAAAGAAGAGACCGGGCAGCGGCTGGGTCTTTCAAACCGCTGCCGGTAAGCAAAACCACATTAAGATCGCCGGATGGAATCAATCCCTGCGCCTTGTACTTTAGCATTCCGGCGAAGGCGGCAACCGCAGCAGGTTCGGAAAAGATTCCGGACGATCTTGCGAGTGATACGGAGGCGGATATAATCTCGCTATCTGTAACTGTGATCCATTCGTTGCGATACTTTTCAAAATAGTGTTTCGTCATAAAAAAATTTCGCGGAATGTCAACAGAAATAGAATCTGCCAATGTTACAGAAGGTTTAGAAACGAATTGGTCGGTTTCCAGATTATGCACAAGATTGGCGCTGCCTTCCGACTGAACGGCTACGAGAATGGGCATCCGGTCAATGATTCCAAGCATTAACAGTTCTTCGAAGCCTTTACATACGCCGGAAAAGATAACTCCGTCGCCAACCGGGATAAAGATACGGTCGGGAGTCCTTTGTCCGAGGTCGCTAAAAATTTCAAAAGATACCGTTTTCTTTCCTTCAATGGTAAGTGGATTATAGGCTGTATTGCGGTTGTACCAGCCATATTTTTCCGATAGTTTCACACTAAGGTCGAAGGCTTCATCATAAGTTCCATTCACGGGTATAAGGGTAGCGCCATACATGAGAACCTGGGTAAGTTTTGCAAGTGGCGCGGTTGCAGGAACCACTATCACAGCCTTTTGTCGCTGCGATGCACAAATACCGGCAAGAGACGATCCGGCGTTTCCGGTTGAAGCCGCCACCAGCATTTCAATTCCATGTTCCTTTGCCCATGCCGAAACAAGCGCCGATGCTCTGTCTTTAAATGAAAAAGTAGGATTCTGCGAATCATCCTTCAGAAATAATTCAAACTTTTCAATCCTCTCAATCCCTTCAATCTTCTCAATCTTCTCAATCCCATACAACGGCGTCCCTCCTATTCTCAACTTTGACCAGTTGCCAAAGCTAACTATCGGAAGCAATGGCAGGAAATGATCTTGCTGCAATGTTTTAAACAGGCGTTTGCGGGAATAAGTTCCACGGATGGAGGAATAATCATAGATAGTTTTCAAAACTCCGCGCGGCGGCTGACCAGGTTGATTTATCTTTTCACAGGCAGGGCAAAGGTAGATTAGTTCATCGCCTGGATATTCAGCTTTGCAATCAATACATTCGAAATGAAATTTTTCGGACATTTTCTTGATTTCTATCTTGATTTTATCTTCATAATTTAAAGCAATTAAGAGCCTACTTTGAAAACTAAGAAAAATTTGGCTAAAGCCAACTAAGGAGCTGATTATCAATTGCCACGACCTTAAGGTCGTGGCAATTCAAGTTGCTGACATTCCGGGCTTTAGCCAAACTTTATTTTTTTCACTACTTTTCGGAGTGGACTCAATTAAGCAATCACTCCGAAATATAAAATGCCAGAGCCGCATAGAAAGCTGAAGCCGCAATGAGATCGCTTACCGGAACCTTCTCATCGGGTGCATGCGCCAACACTTCGTTGCCGGGACCAAAGCCGATACAAGGGATTCCGTAGTAGCCATTGATGGTAACGCCATTTGTGGAGAATGTCCATTTATCAGTAATGGGCTCTTTCCCGAAGATGCCTGCAAAGGCTTCCTGAGCGCGGATCACAAAGGGGTGATCCTCTTCGATCTTCCAGGTGGGATAGTATTTTTCCATACCGTAACGAAGTCCGGTATAGGCAGTTTCCTCATATTGAAAAACAGTTACTTCAGCATCCATTTCCTTCACGATTTCGCGGATTTCAGCAACTGCCGATTCCTTTGTTTCGCCCCAGGTGAGCCTGCGATCGAGGTGGATACGGGCATAGTCGGCAACAGCGCAAAGCGATGGGCTGCCTGAAACAAACTCCGAGATAGTAACGCTGCCTTTCCCGAGAAAATCATCGGATTTCAAACGTTCATTAAGTTTTTCGATTTCCAGGCAGGCGCGGGAGGCGAGATATATAGCATTCTTCCCTCGTTCGGGCGCCGATCCGTGTGATGAAATTCCCCGGAACGAAACCTGGATTTCCATCCTGCCGCGTTGTCCGCGGTAAATATTAAGGTTCGTTGGTTCGGTAATCACAACCCAGTCGGGACGGATTTTCTCCTCTTCCACAATATACTTCCAGCAAAGACCGTCGCAATCCTCTTCCATTACAGTACCTGTGAAATAGATGGTGAGATCGCTATCGAAAGCCATCTCCTTCAGAATGCGTCCGGCGGTTACGAATGCGGCAGGTCCGCCCTTCTGGTCAACTGTGCCGCGACCATGCACAAAGCCATCTCTGATTTCACCCGAAAATGGATCAAAACTCCAGTTGGCAAGGTTTCCGGTATCAACGGTGTCAATATGTCCGTCGAAAACAAGAATTTTTTTTCCGTTTCCGATGCGTCCGATAACATTACCAAGTTTATCAATACGAACTTCATCGAATCCTGCATCGCGCATCTGACGCTCAAGAACTTCGGCAACTTCCTTTTCGCCCGCGCTCAATGAACGGGTTTTTACAAGTTCCGAAAGGTTGCCGGAAGTATAGTCAACGTAGTTTTCAGCCAATTCATTAATTTTAAATAGAATTTCATCCACGGGAAATTGATTTATAAGTTAAAACTTTTGGCAAAATTACAAAGTTTTAACCTCTGTTCTTATAACTCATGATTGGCAGTACTTTTTTAATGGAATGAGCATGCCAGAATCAGTTTTAACATTCCATTCCTACGGAACAGCGCCTTTAGCGAAGAAATGTTTGTAGCAAAACAAAATAGAGACAGCTACCAGTTGTAAAGAAAAATTAGTTTTGACAATTTGGCAAACAACCGGATACTAATTAATATTTATTAAAATTGAAGACGTTCACTATTCTATCAGCCATCCCCCTTTGAACCCTGCTTTTTTCAAGCCTTTGACAATAAATGGGTTCTTTTTCATCAGATTCCAGACCAATCCTGAACGATTGTTAGCAATCATCAGAATTATCGGTCCCTGGTCAATTCCGAGGTAATCCACGTCAAACCAGCCTTTTCCGTTGTCTTTTCCAAAAGTAAATGAGGGATTAAATGCATCCTTGAAACCATACTCCTGATAAAGTTTTGCACCATATAAATAATACATTGCTTCAAGCGCCGGAATACAGATTTCGGGAGCAAACGCGATCGAACCTCCAACGGCGGTTGGCGCAATTGTTCCGTCGTCAACAAGGTAATCATTGGCAGCGCCGCGGGCTGAGTATCCTTCAAACACAATCTCTTTCCCTTTCCATAAGGCTTTTCTGTAACCAGGCCCGTCGCAAGCTGTTAATCCCCAGATGTTCTCGCTGTAATTGGTAAACCGACGCGGATTTGACCGGCAATATTCACGCTGGGCGAGGGTTGCGCGGCGCGAGTTTTCAAAATAATCAATTCCTTTTGCCCGCATATATTCATCCTTGATTTTTCTGAAATCAATGAAAATATGAGAATACTGATGTCCGAAAAGAGGTCCGAAATTCAGATGCTCATAGCCTTGCCATGAAGCCCAGTTGTACTTTGAAGTCCAGGATTTCCAACATGAAGCGGGGATGGGATAAGTGGGAGATCCCATAGCCATTATAATAAGTATCATCGCTTCATTATATCCATACCAGTAACTATCAATAAAACCGCTTTCGGGATGCCATCCCATGCTCAGAATATCTTTTCCATTCAATGCCCAGCTCCAGTTTACGCGACGGTAAAGTTTATCTGCAAGCTCTCTGATTTCGCGTTCCTCCTCTGTATCGCCGGAAAAAAACTGCAAACAGGAAAGTATACCAGCCATTAAAAGCCCCGTATCAATTGTGGAAAGTTCAACATTTTTAAAACGCAACCCTGTCCGCATATCGAGAAAGTGGTAAAATAGTCCGTTATAACCGGCAACACCTGTTTTATCAGCGCTTTGCGGCAGTTGGTATAGAAATCGCAGAGTTTTCAATACCCTTGCCGCTGCCTCCTTCCTTGAGATAAATTGCTGATCAACGCCAACGAGGTATGCAGATAACCCGAATCCGGTGGCGGCAATGCTGGAAAAGGATTTTGTTGGATAACGATCGGGAATTAATCCGGAAACCGAATCGGCAAGATCCCAGAAATAACGAAAAGTCCGGTATTCCAGATCTTTCAGTGAGAATTTTTCCGGTATTTCGTTACCTGAATTTGATTCAGGTTTATTATGCTGCGTTAGTCCGCTGACCGGAAGAAGCAAAACCAGGATAATAAAGGGCAAAACCCGATAGTAATAATTGAGTAATTTTCTTTTCATGCAAAATGGATTATAGAGAAATATCAGATGAGAAGATTGCTAATTGCTTCTTCTAAAGTTTCGTAAGTGAATGGTTTACTCACGTAACCGTCCATCCCCGCTTCGAGGTACAACTCCCGGTCTCCTTTCATCGCATTAGCTGTGAGAGCGATGATAGGCGAATGGTTTGCTATGTTTCTTTCTTTGTTGCGGATTGCTTTGGCAACCTGATAGCCATCCATTTTGGGCATCTGGATGTCGAGAATAATCAGGTCATATTTTCCGGCGCAAAATTTTTCATAAGCTTCCTGTCCGTCGCTGGCAAGATCAACTTCAAATGCCATTTTTTTCAGATGAAAACTGACGATTCGCTGGTTAATGGCATTGTCTTCGGCAACAAGTACTTTTTTCCGGGCAAAACGATTCTCGGCAGGGGATTCCTTTTTGGGCGTGGTTTTTCCCGGTAGCGTTGTCAATGTAAAAGGAAGCGTAAACCAAAATGTTGAACCTTTTTTATAGACGCTTTCAACGCCAATGCGTCCACCCATCATATCGGTAAGTTTTTTACATATCGAAAGACCAAGGCCTGTTCCGGCAATAAGTTTTGTTTTATCTTGTTTAACTCTTGAGAAAACCTGGAAAAGTGAATTGATTGCCTGCGGAGGAATTCCAATACCTGTGTCGGTAACCTCGAAACGAAGCGTTGCCTTATTTTCAGTATTATCAACTGTTTTCACAAAAACATTGATCTGCCCGGTTTCAGTGAATTTAACTGAATTGTTTGTAAGGTTGATCAGTATCTGCCTCAGTCGCTGGGAATCGCCAATCAGGTAATTCGGAACCTTTTCATCAATAATAATATCGAATTGCAGTGATTTTTCAGCGGCTTTCATCTTCATCACCAATGAAATGTCTTCCATAACCCGGTCAAGCATAAAGGGTTGATAATCCATTTCCATCTTTCCGGCTTCGATAGCTGAAAAATCGAGAACATCATTTAACAAGACCAACAGGTTTTGAGCAGAAGCTGTGATTCCTTTCAGCAAATCATCCTGATCGGCATTTAAAGGGCTGTTGCGCATGATGTCTGCGAGGCCAAGAATCCCATTCATTGGCGTGCGGAATTCATGTGAAACACTGGCGATAAATTCGTTCTTTGCCTGAGTTCCGGCTTCTGCAGCATCTTTGGCTTCACGAAGTTCTTCTTCATGAAGTTTTCGGTCGGTTATATCCCACGAAATCCCGATGAGTCCGATTATCTCATTTACGGCATTCCTTATGGGCGCCAGGTTGCTATTCACCCATCGTTTACGATCATGATGAACAACCTCTTCTTCAATATTGTACATAGCAGTTCCGGAATTAATTACCATTTTTTCCGTAACGAGATAATCTTTGTTGTTATAACCGGGAATGATTTCCTGCAACTGCTTTCCAATTATCTGGTTGGTTGATAACCCAATCATTTCAGCAAATGGTTGGTTAACCATCATATAATTGAGGTTGGTGTCTTTAAAGTAAACATAAGCCGGAATAGTGGTTAGGACCGTAGAAAGTTCTTCGGCTCTGATTTTTAAGCTATCTGAAACCCTTTTCAGGTCAATGGAGGTGTGAGTAAGCAGCGACGCCAGAATGTTTTTTTCTTTGATTGATCTTTCGTGTTTGAAAGTCATCTTATCAAAATCGGAGTTGATTTTTTTCAATTCATCAAGAATGACTGGGATTTTACCGGCTTCTCCCTCGCTGGTTTCCAGTTTTCCGATATCTTCGATAAGTGAAAGGATTTTAAGCGACATGTCACTTTTCCTTAATAGAAACCATAGTGAAGGTTTCATTATGAAAATCGCAGGAATTATTATAATTACTGCCTATTTCCCCATACGTAAAGAAACCAATCAGTGGTTTTTTCCAATTTTGCCAGGCATTTTCAATTTCTTCGGAAATAGTGGGACCCAGTGCATTGTGTCTTGCCATACATGAGAAAAGGATAAGCATGTCGGTTTCCTGGTTTTGCTGATAAAATTCAATGACTTTGTTTCGGGTTGATTCAATGATTTCGAATCCGGGGGAACTGGAAAATGTGACAATTGCTCCATTAGGCACAGAGCCTGCAAATATGAGCGCTTTCTTTTCGCGATCAACATTAATCACAGCGCGAAGAACGTCGGGCGATCCCTGTTTTTTCACAAGCAGTGGATATTCTACACCGATTTCGGGTAGTTCGCCGGCATTAATATTCAGATAGCTGATATAAACGTCGAGTGCAGGTACATCATCAATTGTATAAACAATATTGCCTTCGGAATGGGTTATGATTTTATCGGCGCCAATGCCAACCCATCCGCTGGTGGCAAGCCCGCGAATATCGTAAAAAGCTGTATCTAAAACCATGGCAACTGCGCCGTTTTCTTCAATTTGCTTTTCAGTAAAAACATAAGTATTTTTAAACTGAGCATCATCGCCTGCCAATCCGCCGAACATTGTAATATCTTTACCGGCGGCGTGTTGAACCCCGTTAACAAGTTGCTCTCCATCGGTATCGAGGCCACTGGCAAGGATAAGCATCGCCGGTTTCTGAAAAACCGAATTTGCCCAGTCGCCAACAGTTTTACCGAGGTCAAAAGATGACAAATCATTCTTAGCAAATCTCTTTATCTCATAAGCGGCGGGCGTTAGTTCCAATAACATACACACAAGCCCGCCTTCGGAAATTATCTGATCTGCCTGATCATATAAAATTTCCCCGCACGAACTACAGCCAAATACCTGTACCTGATTATCCTTCAGGAACCGAATCATTTCCTGAAGATTCATCTCAACTGAAGCAAAAATGATGGCTGTATTGGGTTTGAATCCATCGCTCGTCCTGTTGATGAACTGCCGGGAAAAATCGCTGATGGAATCGGTAGTGATTGTTTTGATTTTCATGGGTTAGATATTAAATGGAATACTTATGAACAAAAATACACATTTCAAGTATCAATCAGATAAATACTCAATGGTTCTTACAACTATTCTTTGCGGAATATCATGTTCGTAATCTGTCCTCTCTATCCAATTGCCTTGCTTGTCATACAGATATTTATACGTGTTGTGTTCATCATGAAATTTATATGATGATTTAAAAAAATCGTTTATATTCTCTTCGATCATGTTTCCAGAGACATCGTTTTTATAAGTTGTTATAGAAGTCTTGCCGGTGGAGGAGCGGAAAATCAATTCAACTCTGTTTCCATGGTTGTCATATTTAAAAAGATAAACAACCCCGTCGGAGAAATTATATTCCAATGGGTTTCCGTTTTCATCTCTTTTGATGATTATCGTAAATAATACGCTCCCCATCAGATCAAAGATGGTTTCTTCAATGGGGCGACCCTTTAAATCATTTTTATATGCCATTTCGCACATTTCTCCCGAAGGGTATTTTACCGACGCGAGAAGGAATGGTGTTTTATCAATAATTAATTTTGAATCAAATCGTACAAATATAGATTCAGTGTTATTGTTCCTATAATCATTTCGTCCAGTATATTTGCAGAATATAGTCCCATCAAAATTATAGTCAATCGCCTCCGTTACATTTCCGTTTTGGTCGAAAGTAACAAACTGATCATGATAAACAGAATCATTTAATTTCGTTCCTTTTTTTATTTTTCCGAATATTTCATGAACAGAAAAATATGAGTCTCTAAATGATTTTACTTTACCTGTAAGCCCTTGCCCAAAAGTTGGATTGGCAATAAAAGAGATCAGAATTAAAAAACGAATTTTAGAGAAAGTTGTCAGAATATTGTTTTTATTCATCATAAGGAATTACCGAAATATTTTATAAAGATGGAAAAATTTGTTAAGACCTTGATAATCATCAATCATTAACCAAAAAAGCAAAAAAGCAACTTTTCCACGAGTAAAAGTACAAATAGACGATATTTTAAACTAATTTACATGATAAAAATTTTACACTTTTTTGATAATCTGGAACCTGGAACCTTGAACCCACTCAGAAAAGTCATTTTTATGCCACATTGCTAAAATCATCACTCTTTTGCTCCTGCATTTAGCCCCCTTCCCCCCGACCCCCTTCCCCAAACAGGGAAGGGGGAGACTCGTGCTAATATGCCTTAGTTCTGTTAATCATTGTATTATGCCGATTAGCACGTTACTCCCCTCCCTTTTTGGGGAGGGGTTGGGGGTGGGGTCCAATGTAGGATTATATGACAAATAGCAGTTTATTTATTTTGATTTTTCTAACTACTTTTCGGAGTAGGCTCAAGTTTACATTTTATCCGAATTCAATGTTTCATCTGGAATCGTTAAATTTGCAGACTATTTTAAGTCAATTATTTTCAACAATCTGCAAATTCCATGAAAAAAATCTTTTTTCTTCTTTTCAACACATTGATGGCTGCGCAGTTTTCAAATGCCCAGCAAGCTGCTTTAGCTCCTTCTTTCGACCGTCCGGTTTACTTTGATATTTCTCCTCCTCTCAGGGATATGATACAAACAGCTCCCGAACCTTTTGATGGAACCTGGAAAGATGGCGTGATAAAAAATTATTTTGATCCGGATCAGGACGAAAATCAGTCAACCCGGTTAAAAGGTATGGTTGACCCGGGGTTGCAGGCTACCGACGGATTACTTCCATCCGACACAACTATTCAGAATTTTGAAGGACTACCAAATGTAAGCGGTTATGTTCCACCTGATACTCATGGCGAAGCCGGATTAAATTACTTTTTTCAAACTGTAAATTGCTCTTATGCAATTTACAACAAGAGTGGCGCTAAAATCTTGGGACCGCTTGCCAATAGCTCAGTTTGGTCAGGTATGCCAAACAATGCAAATAGCGGCGACGCCATTGTAATATATGACGAGGTGGCAAATCGCTGGCTTTTTTCACAATTTTCGTTACCCAACGGATCGTCAACGGCTCCATTTTACCAGATGATTGCAGTATCGCAAACGCCCGATCCTACCGGAAGCTGGTACCGGTATCAATATGAGTTTTCCAGTATGCCTGATTATCCTAAGTTTGGCGTATGGACTGATGGTTATTACATGGCAACCAACAACTTTATGGGCGGTTGGGTTGGCAATGGGGCTTACGCATATAACAGGGATGCAATGCTGTCAGGTAACCCCGACGCGCTCCGTATCTCTTTTACGCTTCCTCCGGGAACCGAAGAGTTTATTTCACCCCTGCCCTCCGATTGTGACGGCGATTTCCCCCCGCTTGGGACTCCAAATTATTATACCTATATAAGAACTCACGGCACGCAGCGGCTTGGAATTATTGAGTTTCACGCTGACTGGGAAAATCCGCCAGCTTCCACATTTGGAAATATAACCTATTTGAATGTTACTCCTTTTAGTACCATGGGCGGTTCCAGTAATGGGGTTCCTCAACCGGATACCGATAAAAAACTCGACCCGCTTTCCGACCGGCTGATGTACCGTTTGCAATACCGGAAATTCAACGGTTATTCGTCAATGGCGCTAAACCATACAATCAATGCAGGTACAGGAAGCGCTGGTATTCGCTGGTATGAACTCCGGAATACCGGAACAACGTGGTCCATATACCAGCAGGCAACCTACGCAATCGCTGATGCAAATTCACGCTGGATGGGGAGCATAGCTCAGGATACAGCCGGAACTATAGCTATGGGCTATTCAGTTTCCGGACTCTCCACATATCCGGGAATCCGTTATACCGGGCGGTTGAAAACCGATCCAATTAACCAGATGACTATGGCGGAAAAGATTATCATTAACGGCGGCGGATCTCAAACAGGGATTTGGAGCGGACGTTGCCGGTGGGGCGATTACAGCGGAATCAGCATTGATCCTGCATCTCCAACAACATTCTGGTACACCACCGAATATTATGGCTCATCATCCACAAGTTCATGGCAAACCCGTATTGCCTCATTTACCTTCGGCAATGTTTTCTCCTCAGCAGCCTCCGCAACTCCTTCGTCATTGTGTACCTCCTCCTCCGATTCGATACATCTCGTTGCTTATGGTTATGGGGGTTCTGGCGTTTATACATATTCATGGAGTTCAATCCCGGCAGGTTTTTCATCAGCGGTAAACAACCCGATAGTTAAACCGGCGATAACCACAAAATACATTGCGGCGGTAAGCGATGGTTTGCTAACAAGGCATGACACAACTGAAGTTCGCATAATTACGGCGTCAACATCAACAGCCGGAAATGATACAATTGTGTGCTGGTATGTTTCGCCTATTCCGATGAACGCATCAGCGACAAACTACAGCAAGGTGGCATGGGGCACTGCCGGCGATGGTTATTTCTCAAACCCGACATCGCTCGTTACCGATTATTTTCCGGGAATCCATGATAAAACAACCGGCTTTGTTGATGTAAAATTGTTGGTTTTACCCATCGCTCCATGCGAGGGGACAGCCTTGAGAGATAAGCACATTGTACTTGATCCATGTACCGGTATAGCCGAGAATAAAGAAAACGGTATGGCTATTACTGTTTTTCCAAACCCGGCAAATGACAAAGTTTCAATTCTGATAACCGGGCTTCAAACGGCTGCTTTATTGACTATAACCGGAATGGATAGTAAACCTGTGTACTCTTCAACAGTTGATTTGCCAACGAAACCCACTTTACAGTTAGACCTTGAAATCAGCGGATATCCCGAAGGACAATATCTCGTCAGAATAGAATCTGAAGGACGCACAACAATTGCCCGGTTTATCAAACAGTGAAATTATTATAAAGCAGATTGAAATGATCGAAATGATTGGTTTTGCAACAGAATCCCTTAGAGCGACATGAAATGGCACAAAATACAAACTGATTAATCGCAATCGTACCAGTAAACGTGCGACTTAGCGACCTACTTTGTGCGCCTTTGTGGTTTGGTTTTCTGTCAAGTTTGCAGGAATTATCCCAAAAAGTGATTTTCAAATTTACTGGTAAGATTGCGTTCAATCAGTTTATACAATTAAAATAAACAGTATGAAAAATGACCCGTGTAAATGAAGAAAGTACATCATTTCATCCTTTTTTTTATAGTAATGTTGGCATTGCAGACGGTTTCTAAAGATGTCTGCGCTCAGAATGAAAGCCCAAAACAGGTAGTTCAGGGCGATGTATTTGACCTCTTTCTTTCAAAGGAAAAGAGAGCCCGACTACATGGGGAGGTTGTGACAATAAAGCCATTCAAACTGTATATATCTGCTTTTCCTTTTGTAGGATATAACCCGGCTCTTGGTTTTGTAGTGGGAGGAACTTTTAATCCGGCAGTTTATCTGGGCGACATCAGGAATACTCCAATATCTGCATTTGCAGTCAATGTGAACTTTACAACCCGCAGCCAGATGCTTTTGTCGGTGCGTTCGAGCATATTTACCAGCAATGCCGACATGTTTCTAAAGGGAGACTGGAGGTTTTACCTCTTTTCACAACCTACTTATGGTCTGGGTTCGGATATTACCGGCATAGATACTTCCCGCTGGATAATGCATTCTGGGGATTTATGTTATTCAGTAAACGATGTGGCAGAACCGATGAAGTTCGATTATATCAGGTTGTACGAAACGATTAATAAACGCATCGTTGGCCGTTTTTATCTCGGCGTTGGGTATCACCTTGATTGGTTTCTTAATATTACAGATGAGTATCAGAACCTGGAATCGAAACCTGCACGGGTTTCGCAACATTATCTTTATTCTGAGAAATATGGATTTAACCCGCAAAAGTATTCAGCCTCCGGGCTTGTTTTTTCAATCCTGTATGATAGTCGCGATAATTCCATCAGACCGGTTAAAGGAATTTATGCATGCCTTGTTCCACGATTTAATCTTGATATACTCGGAAGCTCAAAAAATTCGGTATCGCTGAATGCCGAATTTCGCACATACGTCGGATTATCAAAGCGAAATCCGGCGCATCTTATAGCTTTCTGGTATCAGAGTCAATTTCTCCTCGACGGGAAACTGGGCTACCTGAATCTTCCGGCAGTGGGTTGGGATACCTACGGACGAACCGGCAGAGGGTATGTGCAGGGAAGAATCAGAGGAGTAAATTATATTTATGGCGAGGTTGAATACCGTTTTCCAATTAGCCGCTATACCCGTATCCTCAGTGGAGTAGTTTTTACAAATGCCAGCACGAGCGATAGTGATATGAAATCTGTAAGATTGTTTGAATATATTGCGCCATCCGCTGGCGCCGGTTTGCGAGTGATGCTCAACAAACGCTCGCTTTCAAATCTCACTATTGACATGGGATTTGGACTTAATGGATCAAAAGGGGTGTTTCTGAATGTAAGCGAAACATTTTAATCCACACCACCCAGGTGGCTGGGCTAAAACAAACTCTTTTTTGTTTTTATATAAATCTTCCTGTTGAAACTATAGTATTGCGCAGGTTTATGAGAAACCTCAACCTGTTTTTCATTGATTTGTGAAATGAATGGCATGTTGGCGACTTTCTTCCGGAAGTTGCGTTTATCGAGTTTAATTCCCAGAATGACTTCATAAAGCTGTTGCAATTGCCTCAATGTAAATTTGGCAGGTAATAGCTCAAAAGCAATAGGGTTTAATATAAGGTCGGTACGTAATACCTGAAGAGCCTGCTCCAATATAGATAAATGGTCAAAGGCTAATTCTTTTATCTCGGAAACCATGAGCCAACTGGCATTAGATTGCAAAATGAAACTGGAAGCCTTATCCTGATCAATATTCAGGAGTGAATAATAGGCAATGGTGACAACAATTTCTTCTGGATGTCCAATACTTCTAAGCCATTCCATATCGCGGGGACGCCGCAGCAATCTCTCAGGCGAACCAATGGCGGAAAATTGTTTCAGATAGATGTTATCAAGTCCGGTGAGCTCCTTGAGTACCCGCGATGCAGCCGTATCAAGGTCTTCGTCCTTCCGTACAAGATCGCCAGGAAGCTTGAGGTCATGGTATTCTTTACCCTCAAATTCCATGTTCCGTTCAATCAACAGGACATTGAGTTTGCCGAATTCGAACCCGAATACCACACAATCAACCGAAACATGAGGATTAAGGTTTTCAGGTACATTTAATCCAGCCATTTTGAAATTTTTAAGGGATAACTGGCAAATTTATTTTGAGAAAGAGGCAAAATTGCAAGAAAGAAATTGAACATGACGGGAATTTACAACTTGTATAATTGATGTTTTTATATGAGGATGATGATTACGTTACGTCTAAATGTCATAATATCTGATATTTACATAGAAATAGAATACAACGCAAAAATATTTTTCTTTTTTTTAAAAAACCTGATAACATATTAAAAAACCTTGTACCTTAGTGTCCAAATTACACTATGTAATTTTGGTATGCAATAGTATAAAAATTCCGGTTAAAAAAAAAGAAAAAACAGCCATTAGCTTAAATGATATTTTATGCTTAATACCTATTTTGTTATATTTGCCTAAATAATTTATTATTAACCAATTAAATCTAAAAAAAAATGAAAAACATTTCAAAGTTCAAATGGATGATTTACCTGGCGCTAATCATCCCGGTCATGATTGGCTGCAAAAAGAAGACAACAGAGGATGTTGTAATTGCAAGTTTTTTATCTACGCCTGACGACACTGATTTTATGACGATCCATTTTAACAATTCATCGTCTAATGCTGCCGGTTATTCCTGGGACTTTGGCGACAATACAGCTAAGTCTTCAGAAGTTAATCCGGTTCATAAATATGGAGCGGTAGGTATTTACACTGTAAAACTTACAGCCACGTCACCGGGAGGGGCTACTGATACATATTCAGCGCCAGTTACTATTAGCGATCCTAATGCCTTTTTGACCATGCTTGTTGGCGATACCGCAAAAACATGGAAGTTGCTTCGCAGTACTGCAACAGGGCGATACCCGCTTCAGGTCGGACCTGTTGACCGCTCTACTATTTGGTGGGCTGTAGGTTTGAATAATGACGAACTTGCAAAACGCCCTTGTATGTTAAATGATGAATGGACATTTTACCGTAATGGCACAATGAAATTTAACGCTGTGGGAGATTATTGGGCAGAAAAAGATATATTCCCCACCCCTGATAATATCTGCACCTCAACCGATGTAATGATGGGAATAAATGGCGACTGTTCTGCATGGAACACTGGAAATCATACCTTTGTTTTGACTGCCGGAGCCACTCCGACAATTCAGGCTGTTGGCAAGGGCGCATACATTGGCTTTTTCAAATTAGGAAACGACGCCGAAGCAAAAGTTCCTCAGGACTATGTCACCTATAATATTATATTGCTAACCGACGGACCTGTTGATACGCTCGTAATTGAAGGTATTTACCATTCTGCCGATCCTACTTTTACAGGTGGATACTGGAGATTTGTTCTGATGCATTATGACGATCCTACCCAGGAACCACCTATTCCAGGAAACAAACCAAATGCAGCTTTCACTACTTCGGTGTCTGGTCTGGTTGTTACCTTCAACAATACTACAACCGATGCAACCTCTTATAGCTGGGATTTTGGCGATGGTACAAACTCAACTGAGCAAAACCCTGTTCATACATACAGTGGAGGACCTTATAATATCATTTTGTCTGCCACCAATGCAAATGGAACAACTACTGCTTCAACTATGTTATTCATTCCAACTACCGACCTTACCGAATCATTGTTAGAGGGCGCAGCCTGGCACGTTTACGTTTCTGAAAAATCAGTATTCTGTGGCTCCGGGCTTGGACAAAGCAACTGGTGGGCATTACCAAAAAGCTTCCTCACAGGAGGCTCAGGCGTTGACGACTGGACATGTATGCCCGACGATGAATTTATTTTCAGCGGAGGTGCCAACTATGAGTACAAAACGATGGGTAGCGCCCGTAACGATGGCTATTTTGGTTCTCCAAACGGCTGTTGGTCGGATGCTCAGATAGCGGCAAGCGGTAATGGCGCAGCATTCGGCAGTGGCGTACACGCTTATGCCCTTACCCCTGCAAGCGGTAATAACAGAGCAATTTTAACATTAACAAATGGCGCAACCGGGGCTGCATTCGCTGGATTCTATAAAGGATACAATGGCATTGCAAGCGGCGTTAAAGGCGGCGAAAATAATGGCGTGGACATTCCGAATTTTGGCTCAGCTACCAATACTTACGAAGTAATGGGTTATGCTTATTCAGGAACCAAAGAGTATATGTTCCTTTCAGTTGATATATCGGCAGCTCATGACGGATCAGCTTCATGGTCTATTATTTTTGAACGCTAATTTTTAACAGTTATCAATTTGATTGATTCAAAAACAGGAGTGAGCCGGATTCTGCCTCGCTCCTGTTTTTTTTATAACCTATAATCAAACCTTTATGAAATCGCTGATAGTATTTTTTTTCGTGATCCTATTCTCACAGAATAGTTTTGCCCAGCAGGAAGCGCTCGTCTGGAGCGACGAATTCAACGGAATTGGGGTTCCCGATCCAGCCAAATGGTCTTATGATTTGGGAAGTGGCGGATGGGGCAACAATGAAATTCAGAATTATACAAATTCCTACCAAAACGCGAGGCAGGAAAATGGCTTTCTGATTATTGACGCTCTGAAGTCAGGAAATTCCTGGACATCAGCAAGGCTACTTACCAACAACAAATTGGAAATTAAATATGGAAGAGTTGTTTTTCGCGCCAAACTTCCCGTTGGCAGCGGAACATGGCCCGCGCTTTGGATGCTCGGCGAAAATTTTGCCACGAAAGGCTGGCCTGCCTGCGGTGAAATTGATGTAATGGAGCATGTTGGCAAGGATCCCGGTTGGGTGCAATGCGCTTTGCATACACCTTCGAGCTACGGAGGCAGTATGGTGAATTTCAAAAAGAAATTTGTCAGCACAGCCAATTCCGAATTTCATACTTACCAGATGAACTGGACCTACGAAAAAATTGAATTCAGCATTGACAGCGTTTTGTATTACACCTACAAGCCAACTGTGAGAAATCTTTCAACATGGCCATTCGATCTTCCCTTTTTCCTGATAATGAATATTGCAATGGGCGGAAATATGGGTAGCGACCCGCAGTATGAAACCGGAGGTTTGAAAAACGGCGTTGATCCGGCGCTAACCTCGGCGCGCATGATGATTGACTATGTAAGGGTTTATCAATATCCTATCGGCATTGACGACTCTGATGGCGAGGATATCAACCGGAATTTTGAAAAGTCACTGTTTTTCCCAAACCCGACGTGCGGGAAAATTATTATCAAAGCTACATCCGTCCTGCCGGGTAAGGGAACTATTTATAATTTACTCGGCGCGGAAGTATTCCACTTCCAAATCAATAACAGCAGCAAGGATATTGATATTTCGGTTCTCCCAAAAGGGATCTATTTTTTATCAGTAAAATCTGATGGGGAGACTAAAACACAGAAACTGATTCTCAAATAAACCACTAAACCAGCACACTATGATTAAACACTTTACACTTGTTTTATTTGCCGTTTTATCTTTATCTGTATTTGCCCAGAATCGCGAAATAACAGGTAAAGTTACCGGTCCCGATGGTTCCACCATACCTGGCGTTACTATTCAATTGACCGGGACCACAAAAGGGACAACTACTGACGTTAACGGACTTTTCAGGATAGATGCTGATAAAGGCGGGTTAAAATTCAGTTGCGTTGGGTATATCACGCAAGAGATCAAGTTGAAAGATCAGACCATTATTAATGTGGCGTTACAGGAAAATGTAAGTACGCTGAATGAGATTGTGGTTATTGGATATGGCGCTCAGGTTAAAAAGGACCTGACAACTGCGGTTTCAGTGGTGGATCAGAAAGATATTGAAGATAGACCTATTGTCACTGCCGCTCAGGCATTACAGGGTAAGGCTGCCGGCGTACAGGTTGTGCAGCCTTCGGGCAAACCCGGAGCGAATATTTCGGTTCATGTACGCGGCACAACTTCAGTTCTTGCAGGTAATGAGCCTCTTTATGTAGTTGATGGCGTACCTACAACCGACATCCGCGGGTTGAATCCCTCCGATATCGCTTCAATGAGCGTGTTAAAAGACGCCTCCTCAGCCGCCATTTACGGAGCCAGGGCTGCAAACGGCGTGGTGACTATCTCAACTTTCAGGGGTAAGGAAAATACTCCAACTATCAAATTCAACACTTATTTTGGAATGTCATGGTTGCGCAAACCCATCGAAGTATTGAATACAAAACAATACAGGGCGCTTATTGATGAGATGGATTCAGGTACTTATAATCCCGCATGGACCGGTTATACCGACTGGAGTAAAGAAACTTTCGGTACAGGATACAATCAGTCATACCAGCTTTCTGCCTCCGGAGGATCTGAGAAAACC
Organism: Bacteroidota bacterium; assembly: GCA_026391715.1. GTDB lineage: Bacteria > Bacteroidota > Bacteroidia > Bacteroidales > FEN-979 > CAIVAT01. The sequence continues at coordinate 24,887 of JAPLDO010000233.1, read as the reverse complement.
CAGTACTTTGCTTCTATTGGCGTGTTAAGTGAGGCAGGAATTGTAAAACCTGCTCAGTTTGACCGGTATTCTTTCCGGCTTAATCTCGACAATGAGTTACGGTACTGGTTGAAAATAGGTACAAGTTTGAATATGATCTATTCTAAAACAAAAGATACACCTGATAACGCCAGTTCAGGACGTGGCGGAGTGATTATGAGCGCATTGAATACGCCGCCATTTCTCAGTGTTTACAAAAATGACGGAAGCGGTCAGTTTGATCCCAACCCTTTCCAGAATTCCTGGGAAAACCCGATTGCATATATGCAGGGTCCCGACCAGAAATCGGTTGATTTCCGAGTGTTTGGAAATGTGAATGCAACGGCAACGTTTCTTAAAGATTTCTCTTTCACAACCAACTTCGGCATTGATTTCCTGAACCACCAGTGGGATTATTACCTCGATCCGTTTCGCACCAGCGATGGTCGCGTAAAGAACGGAGTAGGACGTTCCGATAAATATAACAACCTGACCTGGCTTTGGGAAAATACGCTGAATTATACAAAGTCTTTCGGAAAAAATAAAATAGCCGCTCTCGTTGGCGCAAGTATTCAACGTTATAACCACAATCAAACCTATTTAGAAGGTAACGATTTTCCATCCGATGTTTCGGTTACTACGTTAAATGCCGCTAATAAAGTTTATGGCTGGACAAATGTCGAGGAATGGGCGCTTGCTTCGTTTTTTGGCAGGGTTACTTATGATTACAACAGCAAGTATTATCTAACGGTTAGTTTGCGCCGCGATGGTTCTTCAAAACTGGCAAATCCCTGGGGAACAATGCCTGCGTTTTCGGCTGCCTGGAGAATTTCTGCCGAATCCTTTATGAAAAAAATAACAGTAATTAATGATTTGAAACTGCGTGGCGGCTGGGGTAAAAACGGCAACCAGGAAGGAATTCCAAATTATGCACGCTACGGACTAACTAACTACTACCCTCGCGCCAGTACAGATCCGCTATCAGGTCCAAGCGCTGTGCAGGTAACTTACGGAAATCCTGATCTGAAATGGGAAACAACCAGCCAGACAAACATCGGATTAGACCTTTCGATGTTCAATTCAAGGATTACCTTCAATGTTGACGTATATTATAAAATTACCCATGACGTCATTCTGCCCGTTCAGCTTCCCGCTTCCAGCCCGATTACAAACATTATGACAAACGCCGGCACAATCGAAAACAAAGGAATAGAATTTAATCTGAACACCGTTAACATTGCTAAAAAACTCAGGTGGGACACCGATTTTAATCTCTCGTTCAATCGTAACATGGTTAAAGAATTAACTTACCCCGGACCTTATGCCTTCGGATGGATTTACAGCAATAACCAGAATGTATCAATAGTTCAGGTTGGGATGCCGCTCGGAACATTTTACGGCTATGTGTCGGAAGGCGTTGATCCGGAAACCGGAATGATCAAATATGCCGACCTTAATAATAACGGACGCCTTGACGCAGGCGACCGCACTGTTATCGGACACGGACAACCTCTCTACACCTTCGGATTCACCAACACATTTAAATACTGGAGATTCGATTTGTCCATATTTTTTCAGGGCAGCGTTGGCAATGACATTTACAATGCCACACGGATTGACCTCGAAGGTATGTTCGATTCTAAAAACCAGTCGGTTTCTGTGCTGAACCGATGGACGCCAGACAACCGCTATACCGATATTCCAAGAGTGATGGGCAAAAACAACACTGAAAATGTTCGCAACTCCACTCGTTTTGTCGAAGACGGCTCTTATGTAAGACTAAAATCCATCACCCTTTCATACAAAATTATTGAAAATCCAAAAAAACTGAAAGGCGTTCCAAAACTATCTGTCTTCGTGACTGGTCAGAACCTGCTTACTTTCACAAAATACACCGGTTTCGATCCCGAAGTAAATGCTTACGGCAACAGCGCTACCGAAATGGGGATTGACTATGGAACCTATCCACAGGCTTTAACGCTTATTGCAGGATTCAATGTTGAATTTTAATCTTTGGAATATGAAAAGGATAATCATTTTAGCGATAATAATTCTGGGCGGAATTTCATTTCAGTCATGTACGAAATTTCTCGACCTGAAACCGACATCGCAGGGAATTGCAATTGAAAACAGCAGCTCCGATTCGGTTTTATATAAAAATGCCGAGGAGGTTGAAGCCGCTTTGGGCGGAGCTTATGGCGATTTTAAAAACGAGTATTACCAGCTCGATTATTTCGTAAACGGCGACGCCCAATCCGACGATGCATATTCAGGCGGCGATAATCCTGCCAATTTTCAGATTGACGCTCTTAAACTCGACGCAACCAACTCAAATGTCAGCCGCGACTGGGGTTACCTATATTCCACTATTGGAAAAACAAATCTGGTAATCAATAATGTGAACTCATGTCCCGACCCGGTACTTACGCCGGAGCGAAAAAAGCAAATCATTGGAGAAGCTTCATTTATCAGAGCTTTCATGTATTTTCAACTGGTGCAACTTTGGGGCGATGTTCCCTTGCAGTTGAAGGAGGTAAAGTCAATCAGTTCAAGTAATCTGGCTGAAATTTATCCTATCCTGTTTCCTCCGCGTACCGCAATGGCAACGATTTACAAGCAAATAATTGCCGATCTTGAAACTGCTGTTGCAGTTGTACCGGCTACTGCAGTCAATAAGGGCTATGTAACAAGAGGCGCTGTTAATTCAATGCTTGCCTACGTTTATGCAACTCAGTCGCCTCATGACTGGGGAAAAGTTTCCCAATATTGTGACGCGGTAATTTCCGGAGGATACAGCCTGATGCCTGAATTCAATGATCTGTGGAACAATCAGAATAAAAATTCGGCAGAGTCAATTTTTGAAATCAACTATACAGGCGGCATAACCGATGGTAATTGGGGCGTTACAATTTTCAGGGGATTGGATTGGAAAAAATTCAACCTTCCTGCGAATGATTTGACGAAAGCATTTGACGATGAGCAAGACACTCTGAGAAAAAACGCTTCCATTATTTTTCTGGATGTAACCGGAAAATGGTCAGATCCGAACTGGCCTCAAACACACTATCCATTTATCAACAAGTACCGGAATTTTACGACGGGAAGCGATCAAAACTACATCTTCATCCGCCTCGCTGATATTCTGTTGCTAAAAGCCGAAGCTTTAAACGAACTAAACGATTTGTCAGGCGCTGCAGCTCTTGTTAATCAGATCAGAAGTCGGGCAAAATTGCAGAATACACCTGCCACAACCCAGGATGCCATGAGGCTTGCCATTGAAAAGGAGAGAAGGCTCGAACTTGCTTATGAAGCGCATCGCTGGTTTGATCTCAAACGCACAGGAAGAGCGATTGAAGTAATGAACAATGCAGTTGGACCGGATGGTAAAAAAATAGGTTATAACCTCACGCCAAACAGGCTTTTTTGGCCTATCCCGCAAGCTGAGCTTGATAAAAATTCAAAGCTGGTGCAAAATCCGGGATATTAACCGAATTACCCCTTTTGCAGAATGTAAACACCTTGGGTTTAATTGGACATAAATAGTATTGTGGTTATTTTGGCGTTATGTGTCATGCTTAAAAAGATTGGCAGACAGTGCTAATATAAAAATGAAACGAAACTTTAAATTTGCAAAATGAATATATCAGGAAAAATTACAGGAATAACATACAAAGTTTTACTTGCAACCGAACTTGAAAAAATTGAATCGGTTAACTTTGACATTAACAAAGTACCAACTGCCTGCATTATCAATGACGGTAAACATTCTTTTGCAATCTCAAGATGGGTTTCACCTAAACGCACCCGTTCATTTCCGTATGCAAGAGTTTACAACACGCTCAACATTTCTAAAAAGATTACTGTAATTCCTATCGTTAAGGACGAAGGCGCAGTAGGTGACAGAGATTATATCCAATGGGATACCGTTTCACTTATGAGTTTGCTTGATGTGTTCGTGATTTTTGCTTACTACAACAAAGCTGACAAAGCAGATAAGAAAATTACGAACCAACAGTTTGACAATAAATATGTGCTTACAAAGATTAAAGAGATTGAACAATATCACAGTTCTGCCTTGCATTGGAATTTAAATGAATTGAATACAAATATTCACTCCATTATTGAGAAAGTAAAAACATCTTATACATCAATAGAAAAATCATCAGGAGTTAAACTGCACGGCTTCTCAGGACTTGAAAACTTTCAAAACAAAATCGGAAAAGATGTTTCGCAGTTTATGGAGTTTTCAAGAGGTAAAGCAGAGAAAGCACAGTCAAGAGAATTTGCAACTTTTCAACCAAAAGAAAGTTTATCCACATTATCAAAAGCAAAAGTTACTATAAACAACTATTTAGGCGGACAGTATTTTTTTACAGTGGATGAAATTTTAATTGCTAAAAACAAGGTAAGTTTAATTGAAGGAAAGCATAGCAAAAATGTTATACTTCCAAGAAAAGGCGACATTAAAGATGGTTTGCTAAAAATGATTTTGTATTGTAATCTTTCAGAAGTAACTGCAGATAGCAAGAAAATAAAAAGTGAAGCTATTTTATGTTTGACATCTTCGAAACTTAAAGGAGGCATTACTTCTTCAAGCTCTAAAAGCGAACTCTCTGAATTTTTCAAAAACAATAGTCTTTCAGTTTCGCAAATCCTTTTAATTGAAACTATAATAGCGGAAGCTAAACAGAACAAGTTTATCATTAAAGTACAATATTCAAAATGATAAAAAGTCCATTAAGATACCCTGGAGGCAAAAGCAGAGCCGTTGACTTAATTTCAACTCTGTTGCCCTATTTTGAAGAGTTTCGTGAACCATTTTTAGGTGGAGGCTCTATTTTTATTTATGCCAAACAACGATTTCCAAATAAAAAGTTTTGGGTCAACGACCTTTATTTTGAACTTTTTAAATTTTGGGAAATGTCGCAACGAGACGTAGATACTTTAATTGATAAAATTTATGAATGGCGAAATAAATTCACAATAGGAAAAGAATTACATAAATTTTTAAATGAAAATATATCAGGCTTTAATGATTTGGAAAGAGCCGCAGCGTTTTTTATTTACAACCGAATTACATTTTCCGGAACAAGTTTAAGCGGTGGTTTTAGTGAAGGAGCTTTTACAGGTCGTTTCACCGAAAGCAGTATTAAAAGACTTAATCAATTTGCCAAAGTAATTAACGGCTCAACTATCACTAATCTTGACTATGAAGAGTTAGTAAAACAAGATGGGGAAAATGTATTTATTTTTCTTGACCCGCCTTATCATTCAGCAACTAAATCGGCTCTTTACGGAAAGAACGGAAACCTGCACAAAGTTTTTGACCACATTCGGTTTGCAGATACAATGAAAAACTGCAAACACAATTGGCTCATTACTTATGACGACAGTGAATATATCCGGGACTTGTTTTCATTCGCAAACATTATTCCCTGGGACTTGACTTATGGTATGAGAAATATTACAGACACTTCTGACCAAACAGGAAAAGAACTTTTTATTTCAAACTACCTGCAAAAATTACCAAAACAAATTGCTGAGGAAAGTCAGTATTGTTTGTTTGAACCAAAAGTGAAATATAAACGAACAAGAAAGAAAGCGACAATGTAATTCAAACGACAGACCAAAGGAAAATAAAAGCACGAACACATCACGCAGGTATTGCCACAATGCCGCCAGAAAGTTTTGTGGTAACTTGAAACATTTGAGCGGACGGCACTGTGGCAATACCTTAACCGTTAGCAACAACCCTAAAAAAACAGGATCATACTGTTAACGAAAATTAGGAAATGTTGACTTTACCGTTAACTTTGTAATGTGAAATTTGTTGAAAGAATAATCATATTTCATGGCAGCAACTTTGCTGATTTCTATCTTGAACAAACGACAAGGGTTCAGGAGAAGATAGAATTTGTGCTGCGAATAATCAGGTAGGCTGAGAGAGTTTCTAAGAAATTTCTCAGCCTAATTGAAGGTACTGATGGCCTCTATGAAGTGAAAGTAGGATACAGTTCAAATATATACAGAATTTTCTGCTGCTTCGATGAGGGAAATATTGTTGTTTTATTCAGCGGATTTCAAAAAAAGACACAGAAAACACCTTTGAAAGAAATTGAGAAAGCCCTCCGACTGAAGCGGGAATATTTTAAAAGTTCAAAAACTAAGGAAAATGGAAGAACAAGCAATAAGAAACGCTAAAACATTCGATGAACTCTTGGATATAAAGTATGGCAAAGTAGGCACTTCGTTACGAGACGCGTATGATGCCAAAGCGAATTTTTTTATTATTTCAGAAATGTTAAAAGAAGCAAGAAAAGAAGCCCATATTACACAGGAACAATTAGCAGACAAAATAGGGACGAAGAAAAGTTATATTTCCAGACTTGAAAACGGAAAAGCCGACATTCAATTATCAACCTTATTCAAGATATTTGAGACTGGGCTTGGCAAAAAGATTCGTTTGACAATTTTGTAATAACCAAGTGCTGTTGGTAACAAGCCTGCAAAACCAGCGCAATCAGCGGTTTTCTGCTACCAAAATTGCAGTTTGGGGACTCATAAATCGATTACTAAAAAAGTCATTAAAAACAGTATGAGACCCGTTGTTGAAAATGTATCATTAACCGAGTATGTGATTTACCCAAATCCGACAAGTAATCTGCTGACAATTTCAATTAATGGAATCAAAAACATTGTCATTACTGACTCGGGGGGTAAGACTTGCAATACAATTAGAACCCTTGAGAATAGGATATCAGTTGCAGACCTTAAACCTGGAAGCTATGTCATAAATGTGTTTTCATCTGACAATAAATTATTGTTTACGGAGAAAGTCGTTAAATTATGATCAAAACACACTGAATAATGAACCCTTGCAGGTAACGAACTGGCAGCCGGGCATTGCGGGCGGTTTCCGGAGGCGGGCATTCACCAAACCTATAAACGATAAAGGAAAAGCAAACATAAAACAAGTAAATCCCGCACTGCGGCTGCCGGTGGCACGTTGGCGTTTATTGTAACGTGACGCCGCAGACTTCAACTACAAGATAAAAATTAACATAACGTTGCACGAATAATTACAGCGTGACAGAATGGTTAACATTAAAATTATGAGTAATACAAAAATATCCATACGTTTTTTTGACGACCGCGAAGTGCGAGCCGTTTGGGACGAACAAAACGCCAAGTGGTGGTTTAGTGTGTTGGATATTGTAGCTTTGCTTACCGACCAAGACGACTACACCAAAACCCGCAACTATTGGAAATACCTTAAAGCCAAAATAAAAAAAGAAACCAGCGAGTTGGTTAGCGCCACTACCCAACTGAAACTTTTAGCAAGCGACGGTAAACGATATTTAAGCGATATGTTGGATTACGCCGGTATTATTGCCTTAGGCAAAGAATTTCCGAGCAAAAAGGCAAACCGATTTATAGAATGGTTTACGTACAGCGATGAAAGCATAGATGGAAAAAGCAAAACAAAAGCGTATGCCATGTTTGAAAGTTCTTTTATCAACAGCATAGAAGTTGGCACAACTAAAGGTTTGCAACAAATACACGCTTATTTGTTTGGCGGATTGTATGATTTTGCGGGACAAATCAGACAAAAAAATATTTCAAAAGGTGGTTTTCAATTTGCCGTATCGCGCTTTTTAGGCGACACATTAATGCAAATAGAAGCAATGACCGAAACTACATTTGACGAAATCGTAAACAAATATATAGTAATGAACATTGCACACCCTTTTATGGAAGGCAACGGCAGAAGCGCCCGAATATGGTTGGATTTGATATTAAAAAAACGCCTCAAAAAATGCGTAGATTGGAGTAAAATAAGCAAGCGAGATTACATGAACGCAATGATGTTAAGTCCAATCCAAAGTAGTGTTCTAAAAACACTTTTGGAAAAAGCGCTTACCACTAAAATAAACGACCGCGAAATGTTTATGAAAGGAATTGACTACTCATATTATTACGAAGAAAATGATTAAAGAAAAAACGGCAAAAGGGGCAGGACACAACAAAAAAATGAAAAGCGAAACGACAAAATAGAAAACAACGAAACGCTAACGAAGGCTATATGCAATAAGGGTTTCGGTTGTATGTCAAGCATCCTGACCCGCCCAAACTTCGGTGTCGGCAGACAGATGTTTAACCCGCAATACCTAACTGCATATAGCCTCAATCGTTAGGCTCAATTAGAAGTGCGGCACGAGGCCGTTCAAATAACTTTAAACGTTCTTTATAAGAGTGATTTAATCTCATGTTCCATCATGAGTAGCCTACCGGCACATGCGTCAATGGCAACATTGGGGTGTGAAGCTGCCGGAACAAGATTCCCTGACAGAACAACATTCTGAAAGGCGTCGGCTTTGGTGGTATGGTGAAAACATATAAACTGCCGGCGACGTACCGTCATGCAGCGAAAATGTGAAAGTTGTTGATACACATTGGCCAAAATGGCAAGAAGACAGGATGCAAGTATGTTTTATACGAGTACAAGGGGGTTACTCTTATCACCGGAGAAAACCAAAATTACACACATCGGTAAGATTATCTTGCCTCGCATGTTTGGCTACTTCCATATCAAACGTCATCGGCTCATTAATGGAAACGCTAATCCTTTCGATACTTCCTGGGATAATTACTTCGTCAAAAGGTTTAGGTACAGATTTGTGAACTGAATATATTGTAAATTGCCGGGTGGTTTAATCCGCCTTTGGAGAGACTGAGCCGTATGATGGGAAACTATCAAGTACGGTTCTTAGGGGACAAGGGCAGGGTAACCCGCCTGCGTTACCCGACAATAATAATGGCCAAAGGGCAAATATATAAATTGAAATTATTTCTTAGGATGGTCACCGACAAAAATGCATTTCCATTATTTTACAAAATGTCAGATTGGTAACCTGTACAATTTTCTATCAATGAAACAACATCAAAACTGATAATTATGAAAATTATAAGTGGTAGTATCAAAACAGGAATTGGGGCTTGTGTCCTTTGTTTCAATTTAATCATCGGTTTCTTGCCGCAGTCCTTCGGACAAGCTGACAATGATTATATTAAAGTATCGTCCGGCGTTCAATACCAATTAATCGGAACTTATGACACCCATAAACTAAACGAAGTTTTCAAGAAAGATCTCGAAGATTTTTTACAGACTTCCACGGTTGGTTCCAAGGCATATAACGACAGTTTCCCGCCTGCAACATATCCTGTAAAATTGTATCGTGTAAAATATAATTCAGTAATACCTGAACTCTCCAACAGGCCAGTAGTTGCTTCCGGATTAATTGCTATTCCTGAAAATGGTTCAGATTCTATGCCATTGTTGATGTATCAACATGGAACAACATTTTCCAAAACCGAAGCGCCATCTTTCCCGGAAAATTCAATGGAGACAAAAATCATAGTTTCGCGGTTTGCATCGCAGGGTTATATTGTTGTATGCGCTGATTATTTTGGAAAAGGAATGTCTGACCTTCCCGACAGCTACCTTGTTTTAAACAGCGCTCAACAGGCCTGTGTTGATATGTTATTTGCAGCCAATAGCATCCTGACCTCAAAAAAAATCAAGCAGGGTCCATTATTTTTAACCGGATGGTCGCAGGGCGGCTGGGCTACACTGGTCTTACTGCAAAAATTGGAATCTTTAGGAATTACCGTAACAGCAACTGCAACAGCAAGCGCTCCGGCAGATGGACTTGTAATGTATGACCGATGGTTTAATAATTATCAACCAATTGATGCTGTTTATCTTCCGGGTTGTATAACATTGCAGATTCAGGCACAGGAATATTATCACCAACAGGTTGGATTAACTGCCTCGGCAATTCGCCCCGAGTATCTTCAGGCATCCATCGATTTTTACAACAGCAAAATAGATTGGGCGACTTTCAGAAAACTTACCAAAGACAAACTGCAGGATTATCTTAAGCCTGAGTTCCTGGCAAGCGGGAACACATGCGAAAGTCCATATTGGCAAGTTTTAGATAAAAGTCAGGCATACCGCTGGCGCAGTCATACGCCTTTGTATAATTATTATGGTGGCTCTGACGAGGTGGTTCCGGTTTTTATAGCAAGACTTCCTGAAACTTTTCAAAAAGTTTTGGGCGGTGGACCCACAACCGCTGTTTATGCAGGAGATAAAGCCGATCATCGTGCAACTTTCATATATTCAGTGATACATGCGAAAAATTGGTTCGATCAGTTTCTGAAAAAATAACAAAAATGAGGGAAAACCTGCCCAACCGATTAGCGACAGAGGAAAAGCAACGATGCAACAAGTAAAACCCGCACTGGCGGCTGCTGGCAAGGCATTGGCAACTATCAATTAACGGATAATAAAATGACTGAGAAATCAAAAAACCAGATTACGATCAAAGGATTTATAGTCACAGCTTTGATTATCTTGCTTCTTATTCCAACGTTAATCATTAATACCTTAGTGGATGAAAGGCAATCCCGACAAAAAGAGGCATTTACAGAGGTAAGCAACAAATGGGCCAACGCTCAAACATTAACAGGGCCTATTGTGTCCATCCCCTACGAGGACTATTATAGAGAATCCAATGGGACAGTGCATAAAACTAAAAAATACATCCATATACTTCCTGAGGAACTAAATATTAAAGGGAAATTAGCGCCTGAAAAACGATACCGGGGAATGTATGAAACCGTTGTATATACATCAGATATTGAAATTTACGGAACTTTTTCGGACCTTAATCCATCGCTTCCTTCAATCCAGTCAAAAGATATTTTGTATAATGAAGCATTTATTTCGATTGGGATAACCGATTTGCGCGGAATTGAAAATGGCGTTACCATTAACTTTGATACAACGAAGTATTCATTTAATTCCGGAGTTGAGACAACTGACATCTTTAAAAGTGGAATCAACACCCGAATCCAAATTAATAACCAGGATTCGCTCAATCACATCCACGATTTTTCGATAAATTTAAAATTGAGAGGTTCGCAATATCTCTATTTCACTCCAGTCGGGAAACAAACGATAATAAGCATTTCATCCGGATGGGCAACTCCTAGTTTTGATGGCGCTTTTTTACCAATAAGCAGGGAAATTGAATCAACTGGCTTCTCGGCAAATTGGAAAGTGCTTCATTTAAATAGGAACTATCCACAATCATGGCTAAATTCAACATTCTCAGTCGATGAATCGGCATTTGGCGTCATGTTATACCTTCCGGTTGATAATTATACCAAAACGGATCGTTCCATCAAATATGCAATTCTGTTTATTGCGCTTACATTTCTGATTTTCTTTTTTCTGGAATTGCTGAATAACAATTCAATCCACCCATTGCAGTATATACTCATTGGATTTGCCTTATGTATTTTTTACGTTCTGCTCTTATCGTTATCAGAGCAGTTATATTTCAACTTCGCGTATTTAATAGCAAGTATAATGACAATCGGGCTAATTACCTGGTACTCAAGAAGCATCCTTAGAGACAAAAAATTGGCTTATTTGGTGAGCGGAAATCTAGTAATACTTTATAGTTTTATTTTCGTCATCCTTCAGTTGCAAGATTATGCCCTATTGATAGGGAGCATGGGGCTATTTGTCATTTTGACCATCGTAATGTATTACTCAAGAAAGATTGATTGGAAAGGAATCAATAAAAATTAATGTTCTGCGGCATCATGCTGATCCATCATAATAAATTGATAATGAACTCAAAAAGTAATCTTTAAAATAGTAATTATGAAAAAAATAGTTGGATTTGTTTCGTCTGCAATCATTTTGATTAACCTTCTGGCAGGTATTAACCTGCAAGCTCAGGAAAAGAATAGAATACCCTCCTTAGATTACTATATTTCGCACATATTTAGAAGTTTACAGATTGACACAATGCCGGGAGCTTCTGTATTGGTTTCCCAAAACGGAGATATAATTTACCAAAAAGGATTTGGGTATGCAGATATTGAAAAGAAAATTCCTGTTACGCCTGATACAAAATTCAAAATAGGTTCTATTTCAAAACAATTTACGGCTGTTGCTATTCTCAAACTTCAGGAAGAAGGCAAGATAAAGACAGAGGATAAATTATCAAAGTACATCCCCGATTTTCCACGCGGAAATGAAGTAACGATTTATCAACTTCTTACGCATACTTCCGGAATCCATGATTATAATTCTACACCTAATTTGGATATGACCAAGCCTGTTACTCCTCAGGCATTACTTGATATCATTAAAAAACTTCCATACGATTTCAATCCGGGAGAACGATACCTGTATAACAATTCCGGTTATTTTATCTTAGGTTATATCGTTGCGCAACTTTCAGGTAAAACTTTAGGTGAATATCTGAACGAAACTTTTTTCAAACCTTTGGGTATGAAAAATTCAGGTATCTACGAAACCAATATTGTATTGAATAACGAAGCGCAAGGATACAGTATGAATGGTGGAAAGGTCAAGAAAGCTGACTTTCAGGAAATGTCGTGGACTTTGGGAGTTGGAAGTATTTATTCCACCACAAAGGATTTGTACAAATGGAACGAGGCTATTTTTAATGAAAAAGTATTATCAAATGCCACTTTAAAAGCAGCTTTCACACAGGCGGGTTTAAACAGTGGCAGCAAGGTTGACTATGGGTTTGGTTGGTTCTTAATTACTAACAGGGGACTTAAATTTATTCAACATTCAGGTGGCGTCTCTGGTTTTAGCGCATTTCTTGGACGCCAGCCGGAAAACAAGCTTACCGTTTGTGTTTTATTAAACTCTCTTCCGTCACCGGAAGGTATTCATCCAACATTAAATGGTCAGGCAATATTTGAATTTATACTCCAGGATAAAATCGAAAATCAGCGTATTGGCGTGGACACGATTGTTAGCGAAAACATTTTGAAAAAATATGTGGGCAGGTATAATTACGGGCAAGGGATGGCCTTATGGGTAACATTGAAAGACAAACAATTATTTGGACAAATGACAGCTATGGAAGCAAGTCCATTGACCCCCATTTCTGAAAATGAATTTTATTTCAAGGCCCGGAATGCAAAAATTAAATTCGTATCAGACAGATACTCAATTGTTGATCGTTTATTTCAATATCAAAACGGTGATTTTTTTGAAGCGACCAGACTTAAAGATGAAACTCCTATAAAAATTAATCCTGACTTTTATGATAAATTGACTGGTAAATATGATTTTGGAAATAATTACGTAATTGAGATAATAAAAGAGAATGACAAATTATTTGTATTAACGCCATATATGCCTAAATACGAATTGCTGCCCACAGGTGAATTAGATTATTTTGCAATGGAAGTTGCCAGTAAGATTTCATTCGTTTTAAACAAAGAAGGGAAAGCAGAGTCGTTAAATTCAACATTTGACGGAATGATTTTACCGGCTACAAAGTTAGTCGACTGACAGATTATGAAATTAAATGGAAAATAATTTTTTAAATATAATTAACACTCGCCGCAGTGTGCGAAAATTCACCAACGAAACTATTTCGGAAACCGATATTTGCGAAATTTTAGAAGCAGGCATGAATGCACCATCAGCAGGGAACGAACAGGCTTGGCAATTTATAGTGATGACCGATAAAAGCGTTATGAAGGAATATTCAAAACTAAACCAAAATGTTGGTTATCTAAAAAATGCTTCAGCAGCCATTTTAGTTTGCGGCGATACTAAATTGGAAAAAAATATCGGTTATCATTTTCACGATTGTTGTGCTGCAACCGAAAATATTTTATTGGCAATACATGCCAAGGGCATGGGCGGTGTTTGGGGCGCTGTCTTCCTAAATGCAATTGACGACATTCGTGAACTTCTTAATTTGCCCTCAAATTTAAATCCTGTTTCGGTAATTCCTTTCGGACATTTTGAAGGAAAAACACACGATGTTAAAAGCCGCTACGATAAGCAAAAAGTACATTGGAATAAATTTTAAAAAGACATGAAAAATAAAATAGGTACATTAAATGCTTTGTACCCTTTGCCAACCGTGCTGGTGGGTACTGTTATTAATGGCAAACCAAATTATATTACCATGGCTCATGTGGGAGTGCTTAAAGCCAACATTGTTTGTATGGGCATGGCAAAGGTGCATTTCAGCGGGCATGGCATTATAGAAAATAAAACATTTAGTATAAATGTGCCTTCGACCAAACAAACCGTTGTAACCGATTATTGTGGTGTAGTTTCGGGGAAAAACACCGACAAGTCCGAACTCTTTACATCATTTTACGGAGTGATGAAAACAGCTCCCATGATTGAGGAATTTGCAGTGAACATGGAATGTAAACTGATAGATCATCTTGATTACGGATCGCATGATATTTTCATAGGAGAAATTGTTAATACTTTTTGCGATGATTCGGTTTTAACCGATGGGCAAATAGATTTAAAGAAAATTGACCCGATATTATTTGATATGAATACAAGGAAATACTGGCAATTGGGCGATTCGTATGCAAAAGCCTGGAGTATAGGGAAAACGCACCCGAAATTTTGAAAACACATCTAATTTTTCAATACAATTAGTAAAATAAATTGGAAAAGAATATTTATAAACCAGCTAATTTTGGTATTTTAAGATAGGTTATTACAAGTTGGTGCATTGATGCGTCAAAATTGAAAGAAAACCAACCGATAATAAATGCGATATATAATAAGGGATTCAGTGGTAATTCAAGCATTCTGTTCCGCTCAAACTTCGGTGGCGGCAGACAGGTTTGTAGCCCGCAATCCCATACTACTTCTACACTCAGCCGTTACCAGTCATAAAAATAAAATAGAAAGAAGACGCGCCGTGATAAATTAAATTGTATTTTTATAATTACAATGTAATTATAATGCCCAAATATATGCAAGTATCTATTATTGATATCGGAAATTCAAAAGGCATCAGATTAACAAAATCTTTGTTAGAAAAATATGAAATCAAAGATAAAGTCGAGTTAATATTGGAAAAAGGACGAATAATATTAAAACCTGTAAGACAACCCAGGCAGGGTTGGGAAAAATCATTCCAGCAAATGCATGAGAATGGTGATGACAAACTTCTTATTGATGACATCTTTATTGACGAAAATCTTGAAGAATGGAAATAAAGCAATATCAAATCATCATAGTAAATTTGGATCCTACTGTTGGGAAAGAATTTAAAAAAACACGCCCCTGCTTAGTAATTTCACCTAACGAAATGAATAAATACCTGAGGACAATAACAATCGCTCCGATTACTTCAAAGTCTAAGGATTATTTTACAAGGGTCAGGTTCATACTTGAGGGATATGATAATTGGATCGCAATTGATCAAATCCGAACTGTTGATTCAACCAGAATTATTAAAATTATTGGGGAACTTGAAGCTAAAGAAATCAAAAGGGTCAAGACAATCATCAAGGAGACTTTTGTTGATTGAACTTTTTACTGATGGTAACACGCCTGTAAAACAAACGCGGCCGACGGAATTCTGCTACAAAAGGTTGCAGCGCACTGGTTCTACAGGCAAGCCGTAAATCAACTATAAACGAGATAAACAGGAAACATTAAAGCGCAAATAATGAAAATCCAATCAAAGATATTGACCCTGATCATATTTCTTTTTCTGATAAGTTGTAAAACCAACGATAATAACGTTTCACCCGATCCTCCCACGCCCACTGATATTGGCAAAGCCAAAGTGTGGCTGACCCGCGGCGATAAATCAAAACTATTTAACAGAGAAGCCGACTTGTCAATACAAGCTCAGGGATCGTCCGCCGTGCCAATAATCACTGTTGATACCGTTACAAAACTTCAAACCATCGAAGGATTCGGGGCGGCATTAACAGGTTCTTCGGCTTATCTGTTTAATAAAAAATTAAGCTCTGGCGCCAGACAGACTTTGCTGCGAAAGTTGTTCGACACGGTGAATGGCGCCGGTATTTCCTTTTTGCGTTTGACCATCGGCGCTTCCGATTTCTCTCTTTCCGATTTTACTTACGATGATTTGCCATCGGGACAAACTGATTTTTCCTTGCAGCATTTCTCCCTCGCCGGCGATACCAACGATGTGATTCCCATTTTAAAAGAAATTGTTCAGATAACGCCTGCAATAAGTTTGATGGGATCGCCGTGGAGCCCGCCCGCCTGGATGAAAACCAACGGAAATATGAAAGGGGGAAAATTGAAAACTGATTGTTATTCAGTTTATGCCGACTATTTCGTCAGGTATATTCAGGAGATGAAAAACCATGGCGTCACGATTACCGCTGTAACGCCACAAAATGAACCGCTATACTTTACAGCGGGTTACCCTTGCATGGAGATGCAACCTGACGAACAGGCAACTTTTATTAAGAACCATCTTGGCCCGAAATTTCAGGCGGCTGGGATAAATACTAAAATTATTATTTACGATCACAACTGGGATAATACCTACTTTGCGATATCAATCCTCAATGATGCGGCAGTCAGACAATTCATAGCGGGTACTGCCTTTCATGCTTACGCCGGCGATGTTTCAGCCATGAGCGCAGTTCATAATGCCTACCCCGATAAAGGGCTTTATTTTACTGAGATTTCCGGCGGCGCCTGGGCTACCGATTTCGGCTCCAAC
This sequence comes from Bacteroidota bacterium, assembly GCA_026391715.1. Lineage (GTDB taxonomy): Bacteria > Bacteroidota > Bacteroidia > Bacteroidales > FEN-979 > CAIVAT01. Next base: position 8,271 of record JAPLDO010000233.1, on the reverse strand, counting down.
CTGATGTGGAACATGAAAAACATCTTTATCGGAACTACCCAGAACTGGTCGAAATGCGCTCTCCTGTGGAACCTGGCGCTGGATCAGCAGTATGGACCCACGAATAACGGATGCAGCAATTGCAGGGGCGTTGTCACCATCAATTCATCCAACGGACAGATAATATTCAATGAAGAGTACTATTCTATTGCCCATTTTTCAAAATTCGTAAGACCCGGAGCATTCAGAGTTTTGTTAACTATGCCGCAAACCCTAAGCGAAATTGGGGCTGTGGCATTTGTAAACCCTGATGGGTCGAAAGCTATGATAGTTTGCAATTACAGCTCCTCCTCAAAAACCTTTTCGGTTAAACAAGGGAACAAGAATTTTTCATATTCAATTCCGTCGCAATCAGTAGCTTCTGTCGTATGGTAGAAACTCACAACCAGTAACATGAATAGCTAATACATCTCATATTATAAACTATAAATCACCTTTAACTAAACAACAAAACCATGAAAAAAAAGTACCCTGATTTTCAAAATTGCCTTAAATTCAGAAGGAGACTAATGCTACTGGCTGGCATTATGTGGCTTGGCGTCGCTTCGATGTTTGCTCAGACCAGTTACCAATACAGTGGCGCTGTTGCGGATAAAACCGGTGAAACGCTGCCGGGAGTAAGCGTTGTCATCAAAGGAACAACCAATGGAGCTGCAACAGATATCAACGGAGCTTTCAAACTTACTTCAACCAAGTCTTCGGAAGTTCTTGTGTTTTCCTTCGTTGGATATGTTACACAGGAAATTAAAGCTACCGCCGACGTTCCATTAAAAGTAGTACTCGTTAGCAGTACAGTAGGACTTTCCGAATTAGTGGTTATTGGTTATGGAACGCAGAAGAAAAGCGTGGTAACCGGAGCTATTTCAAGCGTAAAATCAAAGGATCTTGAGTATATGCCGATTGTTCGTATCGAACAGGCGTTGCAGGGAAGAACTACCGGCGTAAGCGTTGCCTCCAGTTCGGGTCAGCCGGGCGCATCCTCAACCGTGAGAGTTCGCGGTACAACCACAATCAATAACAGCAATCCGCTATACGTTGTTGATGGAGTTCCGCTTGACAATGGCGGTATTGACTATTTGAATTCTGACGATATTGAATCCATTGAAGTATTGAAGGATGCCGCATCGGCAGCAATTTATGGAACAAGGGCAGCCAGCGGGGTTATCATTGTCACCACAAAAAAAGGCAAAGGAGGTAGTTTAAAAGTTGGTTCGGGGAGTATGCAGGTAAGTTTTAATATGTATTACGGCACGCAGTCTCCGGCAAAAAAATTAGATCTGCTAAATGCCACAGATTACGCTACATTAAGAAATGAAGCATCTGTAAATGGAGGCGGACCGATAGTATTTGCCAATCCTTCATCTTTTGGAAGCGGCACCGACTGGCAAAGTACAATTTTCAATAATTCTGCAAAAATTCAAAACTATGAACTGAATATAAGCGGTGGTAACGATAAATCAACCTATTATACATCAATCGGATACTATTCGCAGGAAGGCGTAGTTGCTACATCCATAAGTAATTATCAAAGACTTAACCTGCGTTTTAATTCAGCCCATAAATTAAAGGATTGGCTTAGGTTTGGTAATAACGTTGCATATTCGCATATAAAAAGTAAGGGATCGCTTAATACAAACAGCGAGTACGGTGGTCCTTTATCTTCGGCAGTCAACCTAGATCCAATAACTCCGGTAATCATCACTGATCCCGCTATTGCTAATGCTCCGCCTTACAGTACGTTTCCTGTCGTGAGGGATGGTAATGGAAATCCTTATGGCATTTCAACTATAGTTGTTCAGGAAATGACAAACCCGCTTGCTTACATTAAAACCAGGCAAGGCAATTTCGGATGGTCGGATAATCTTATTGGCAATATTTACGCTGAAATTGAGCCAATCAAAGGGTTCAAAGTAAGATCGGACTTTGGCGCCAAACTCGCTTTTTATGGGGATGAAAGTTTTTCCCCTGTTTCATATCTGAATGCGTCCACCATTACATCGAATAACTCATATTTCCGCGCCAGCAACAGAGCTTTTATCTGGAACTGGGAAAATACGGCTTCATATACAAGAAGTTTTGGAAAACACAATGGAACAGTTCTGATTGGGACGAGTGTTTACGTTGAAAATTATATCGGCGTGAACGCTACCTATAAGAATTTGCCTGTCAATACTTTTGAAGAAGCTTCAATGAACTACAATGTGGTAACTTCTGACAGAATTGGCGGCGGTTGGGAATCGCCCGACCATAAGGTTAGCTCATTATTTGCCCGCGTAATTTACAACTATAATGAAAAGTATCTGTTTACCGGTATTATTCGTCGCGACGGCTCCTCCAGGTTTGGAAGTAACAACAGATATGGAACCTTTCCTTCCGCTTCAATTGGCTGGGTAGCCTCGCGCGAAAAATTCTGGCCTGAAAATAAAGTTGTTACGTTTGTTAAAATCCGCGGTTCTTATGGCGTGAATGGTAATGATAATATTGGTGATTTTCAATATTTATCAACAGTTGGCGGCGGCAGAAATTATACCTTCGGAAATGACAATTATGTAATAGGTTACAGCCCTAATGCGCCTGCCAATCCCGATTTGAAATGGGAGCAAACCAGTCAGTTGGATATTGGGCTCGAAGCTACATTTTTTGAGAATATTACTTTGGTTTTCGACTGGTTTAATAAAAAAACCTCCGGAATGTTGCAGCCGGTTATTTTACCCGGTTACATTGGCGCAAACGGATCGCCCACAGGAAATGTGGGTTCCATGTCAAATAAAGGCGTTGAACTGGAATTGGGCTATCACAAAAAATTTGGCGAATTCGATTTTAAATTCAGTGGAAATGCTTCTTACCTGAAAAATGAAATTACCGACCTCGGAACTGTCGAATATATTTCAGGCGCCACTTTCCAGTCAAGCAGTTATGAAATCAGCCGGTTGGCTGTAGGTCATCCAATGGGCGCTTTCTATGGTTTTGAAGTTCTCGACATCTTTCAGTCAATGTCGAAAGTTCAGGCTTATGTTGACAAAAACGGCAACATGATTCAACCCAATGCAAAACCGGGCGATTTTCGGTATGCCGATTTGAACGAAGATGGGAAAATTGATGCGAATGACCGCAAATTCATCGGAGACCCAACGCCAACATGGTCGTATGGTTTCACGCTTAATACCGCTTTTATGGGATTTGATCTTTTGGTTTTCTGCCAGGGCGTAGCAGGCAATGATGTATTCAACGGATTGCGCCGTTTAGATATGCCAACCGCTAACTGGACTTCTGATGCGTTAGGTCGTTGGACAGGAGTGGGAACATCAACCGACTATCCAAGGCTGGTAATTGGCGACCCAAATGGAAATTTCAGCAAACCGTCAACATTTTTCCTGACAAACGGCGCTTATTTCAGATTTAAAACCATTCAGTTAGGCTATACGTTTCCCAAGGCGATTGTTAGCAAGATAGGTTTGCAACTCCTTAGAATCTATGTCACCGCCAACAATCTTTTCACAATTACCAAATACAAGGGATTTGATCCGGAAATTGGCGGAGCAAGTTATGGCATTGACCGCGGCGTTTATCCGCAAGCCCGTTCGTTTATGATTGGATTAACAGTTACTATTTAATCACCTCTAAAAATGAAAAAAATGAAAAAATTTAATTTATATCTGAGTACATTGATCCTGGGGATTCTGATCCTGAATGGCTGCTCAAAAGAATTTCTGAATGTTGAACCCAAAGGCACCACTTTGGAAACCAACTATTATAAAAATGCAGAAGAGGCGTTTAATGGGCTGGTTTCATGCTATGATCCACTTGGAACCGAATGTTGGGGAAAAGACGTTTATGCTTGTAAAGTGGGGGCGCTCAACTCTGCCTCCGATGATTGTTATGCCGGTGGCGGAAGTTCTTCAGACGTCCCTACCTGGCAAGTCTGGAATAACTATACAATTGACGCGGCTATCGGTATCCAGGCAGCTTTCTGGGGCAGAAATTTCACCGGCGTTTACCGGGTTAATACCCTCCTTTCAAAACTTCCCAATGTGTCTATGAGTGACACTCTGAAAGCAAGATTTATTGCTGAATGTAAGTTTCTGAGAGCATTCTATTATTTTGATCTGGTGCGGCTTTTTAAAAACGTTCCCCTTTTTACCGCTCCTCTCCTTCCCAGTGAATTCTTTAAGGTAACGCAAGCTTCGCCCCAGGCGGTATATGCGCAGGTTGAAAAAGATCTGAACGAAGCCATCGTAGATCTTCCGGTACAAGTTGTCGCCGCTGAAAACGGGCGCGTGACAAAAATGGCTGCCCTTGCCTTATTGGGCAAAGTGATATTGTTTCAAAACGATGAAGCCCGGATGATTGAGGCAGCCGATTTGTTTGAACAGGTGAACAGTTCACCCAATTATGCACTTCTGGCAGATTTTGGATTGATTTTCCGCCCCGATAATAAATTCAACAGCGAGTCAATTTTCGAAATTGTGCATACATCCAAAGCCATGTCGGGCTGGGAGTCGTGGCCAAACTTCGAGGGAAGCATTTATACCCAGATGTGCGGACCGCGCGCTTATACCGGACCAACCTATGTGGCAAGCTGGGGATTTAACCCTATTACCCTCGACCTGGTTACTCTTATGAAAAACGATCCTAGATACAAATACACTATCGTCAATATTGACAGTATGAAAACAGCCGGATTGTGTAATTATGAAAAAGGTTACCAGAACACTGGATATTTTGTTGCAAAGTATGCCCCGTTATTGGAGTTTCGAACGCAAATCGGAGGGGATCCTATGTTAAACTATCCAAACGATATTATGGAGATTCGGTTGGCTGATACCTACCTTATGGAAGCCGAGGCATTAGTTCGCGGCGGCGGAAATATTGGAAGAGCGCAGGATTACTTAGACCGTGTCCGGGCGCGTGTCGGACTACCTTCAATACCTGCCACACTGGATAATATTTATAAAGAGCGTCGCCTTGAACTTGCTACGGAAGGTCATCGCTGGTTTGACCTTGTTCGCACCGGACAAGCTGCTACCGTTTTAGCTGGCAAAGGTTTTAAGCCCAATAAAAACGAAATATTGCCAATTCCTCTCGCCGAACTTTCAAATACAATGCTGGTTCAGAATCCAGGATATTGACCTTTGTTCGGATGTACTGTATGCGATGGAATAAAACCGAGTGACCAGTGTCTTTATTCTCTGTTGAACTCTGTGACGCCTCCGCGAACTCTGTGTAACAACCAATTGTATCAAGGAGTTCACCGAGGTTTCACAGAGTCTGGCAGGGAAAAGAATCAATTATTACAGGTTTGGGAGTAAATTATTATACGATGGTAAAAGCAAAAACTAAAGAGAGATCGGGTAATACTGGCAAGTTCCATCAAAAAAAATTTAATGACCGTTTGGGCGAGTGTCCGCCGCTGCTTTGTAAGAGTTTTCCGCTTCTTTGGTTCGCAACCGTAGCATTCATTTTGTTTGGACAATCTATTAATTTTAATTACACTTACCTCGACGACCAAACCCTCATCCTGAGCAACCTCGATAAGCTCGGCGAGATTTCATTTATAAAAAATGCCTTTAGCGAGGATGTTTTTCACTCCGGACCAGGTAATGGTTATTATTACCGCCCGGTATTGACCCTATCCTTTATTGCCGATGCGATGATTGGGAGAGGGAACTTTGCCATGTTCCATTTTTCAAATATCGTTTTCCATCTGCTCGCTACATTTTTGCTTTTCCTTTTTTTTGTCGAGACTGGATTTGACCGGATCCGGTCATTTTTATTCGCTCTTTTGTTCCTGGTCCACCCGCTGGTAACTCAGGCTGTAGCATGGGTTCCCGGACGAAACGATATCCTGCTGGCTATCTTTATCCTTAGTTCATTCCTATTTTGGCTGAAATTCATAAAAACCGGTGATAACAGGTATTTGCTGCTTCATTTGTCGCTTTTTTTAATTGCGCTTTTCACCAAGGAAAGCGCGATTGTGCTTCCGGTGATGATCATTCTTTACAGCATGGCGATCATGCGCACTCCGCTGAAAAACTATAGTATTGCCGGTCCTGCCTGGGTTATTATAACTTTTATCTGGGCTGTAATAAGGTACTACGCGCTTGGTGGCGGAAGCGAGGTTCCTTTTTCGGCACAGATATTCTCCGTTGTCAAAAATCTGCCGGCAGTAATACCCTTTCTCGGGAAAGCGCTTTTCCCTTTCGATCTGTCCGTATTCCCAATTATTGCCGATATGAAGGTATCAATCAAACTGGGTATCGTTGCAACCAGTGTGCTTATAGCGCTCGTTATGATAACCAAACCAAAGCAATGGTTTTTTTATTTTTTTGGTATTCTCTGGTTTCTGATATTCCTGGTTCCGTCGTTCGTGTCGGTTAACAACCAGATTCCCAAATTCTCGGAGCACCGCATTTATCTTTCCCTGGTTGGAATCTTATTTTTTATATTGTCATGTAATCCGGTGAAAAAAACGAATTTTTCCAAACCGATACCTGTTACTGCGTTTGCTGGCGTCGCAATGATTTTCAGCATCCTTACTTTTCTACACACCCGGCATTTCAGAGATAATTTTATTTTCTGGCAGAATGCAGTAGAAACATCGCCATCAAACGCCTTTAACTACAACAACCTGGGCGCCATGTATTATTTGTCAGGCGACCTTGAAAAAGCCGAACCTTTGTTCAGGAAAGCGTTGCAGGTTAATCCTTATGAACCAATGGCAAACAGCAATACAGGTTTGGTGTGTATGAACACAAACCGTCCGGAAGAGGCTGAAAAATTATATCTTGAGGAAATCAGAGTAAATCCCCATTATGACCACGCTTACTATAACCTTGGATTACTCTATTTTAACAACTCGCGCACGGATGAGGCAATTAGTAAATGGGAAAAAACGCTTGAAGTAAATCCTTGTTATGCCGACGCTTACAAAGCGCTACTTTTTGCATATAAACAATTGCACCGTCCCGGCGATTATACGCGGATAGAAGAACTGGCGCAGCAAAATGGAGTGAAACCGGAATAATTGCGCTTCACTTTCTTCGCCATTCGTTGCAAACCAAATCATGTCTGATGAAAATGAACCCATCCTGGTATCTGAAAACAGATTATTCAGGATATGTCCAAATCCGACGAAAAGCAGGTTTACAGTTGAACTTTTAATTGAAAATCAACATCCAATGGCGGAAGTTAAGGTATTTGGAATGATGGGTAAGCTTTTGATCGGAGAACAACTTTCGGGCGTGAAGAAAACCGAACTATCGCTTGAAAACCTTCCCGCAGGTATATACTTACTCTGAGCAATATTTGATAATAAAGTTGAAATAACCAAAATTATCAAAATCAATTAAGGATTTGCCTATTTGTAAAAACTCATCTCATCTATATATTTCCACACCTTTTCGGGAAGGAAGTACCGCATGTTTTTTCCTTCCCGGATGCCGTCGCGGATAAAACTTGATGATATGTCAACCAAAGGCGACATCGTATATCGGATTGACGAGTGAAGGTCGAATGGGGTTGGGGATACCCCTGGTCTCGGATAAAGATAGATTTGATATTGAGCAAGCAGCGCCTCGTAATTCTTCCATTTGTGTAGCGAAGTCAGCATATCGCCACCAGCAATCAGCGCAAATTCCTTTCTGGGATATTTTTCCTGAAGATAGGTAAGCGTATCAATCGTATAGGAGGGTTTGGGCATTTTAAATTCAATATTTGATGAATTGAAGCGGGAATCATCTTCAATTGCCAGATTTACCATAGCTAAACGGTGATGATCTGCCAGCAGAGTATTTTTTTCTTTCAACGGATTATGTGGTGAAACAACAAACCAAACCTGCGACAAATCAGTGAATTCCGCCATGTAACCGGCAATTATCAGATGTCCGTTATGAATCGGATTGAAGGACCCGAAAAGAAGTCCGGTTTTGGTTTTGGTCGCCACAGATTGCTGTTTTTTATTTTGTATATAATGCTTATCTGCATTAAACAAGTTGATCGTTCTGAAGGTTCATTTAATCTTTTACATCTATAATCATTTCATTCCTTCGGGATTTGGCAACAAATCAACATTTTATCTACTCTAAGTTTTTATAAACCCCGAAGGCCCTATGTTTGCAAAATGAAGCATAAGTCTGGAAATTTAGTAGTTTTAAGGTACAAACTATAAACCATAAAAAACCAGACCTATGCAAACACAAAGTAACAAAATTGATTTCAATGGACAGAATATTT
>JAPLDO010000021.1 GCA_026391715.1 Bacteroidota bacterium | reverse complement strand
AGTCCAGTAACTATCTGGTTATCAATTGCCACTACCTTAAGGTAGTGGCAATTCAAGTTGCTGATATACCGGGCTTTAGCCAAATTTTGATTTTTATACCCACTTTTCGGAGTAGGCTCTTCCTTTAAAGGCCAGAATAATTTCAATTTTTTGTTCCAGCGGCAACCTTCCGTCAATCCAGTGAATTACAAATCCCTGACGTTCCATCCGGCGGAACCAGGTCATCTGGCGTTTGGCAAATTGGCGAATGGCAATATTCAGATTTTCGAATAATTCAGAATATGTAAGTTTTCCGGTGATGAACATGGTGATAAATTTGTATTCGAGTCCGTACTTCATCATTCGCTCTGGCAAAATTCCGCTTGCAAGAAGTTTTTCCACTTCGGCGATCATTCCGTTTTCAAGCCGGTTTTTCAACCTTTCGGTGATTCTTGCTTTTACCAGACCGCGAGGAAATGAGATACCAAATATAACCGATTGGATTGCCGGATATCTTTGAGCCTTCAGGGTTTCCTCATCAATTTTGCACTGGCGGGCAACGAGAAGAGCCTTTATAATTCGCCTGCGGTCTTCAATATCGGTTTTGTTGTGGAGAGGCTTCCAGGTTTTCAACAACTCAATCAGATGGTCGTCAGATTTGGTTTCAAGTTCTGCCATAAACTCCTCATCCGTTGACTCATCGGCAAGTCGGTAACCTTTTAAAATGGTTTCGAGATACATGCCCGATCCTCCGCACATAATTGGTACTTTACCTCTTCCTTTGATTTCGTTGTAAACCCGGTGAAAATCCTGCTGAAATTCAAAGATGTTGTATTCATAGCCGGGATCGGCTATATCAATCAAATGGCTTGGAATAGTTATTCCTTCGACAACATAATCTGTATAATCTTTTCCCGTGCCGATATCCATTCCCCGGTAAACCTGTCGCGAATCGGCGCTTATCACTTCGCCGCCGATTTCGAATGCCAGTCTCGCCGCAAGCCCGGTTTTTCCGGTAGCCGTAGGCCCAAGAATAGTTATTACCACTTCACGTTTCATTGCTCAATTTTTTACGTCCCTCGTCCCTCGTCCCTCGTCCTTCGTCTTTCGTCCCTCGTCCAACTGCTCATAAACCGAATTCCGGCTAATATACTCCGGCACCATCTGTTTCATCTTCCTGATTATGTCATACTCCGTTCCCGTGGTGGCATGGCTGGTAAGAATATCAATATCCTGGCGGACTTCGGCGAGATCTGATTCCCTCACTTTTGCAATCAGAATCAGGGGATGGTGTGTGGGGATAGTATTCTCTTCAACATTGAGCAGTTCTTCATAGAGTTTTTCGCCTGGGCGAAGTCCGATAAATCTGATCAGGATGTCTTTGCCCGGAGTGAGCCCGGAAAGTTGAATCATCTTTGTAGCAAGATCAATTATTTTTACCGGTTTGCCCATATCGAAAATGAAGATTTCGCCGCCTTTACCATAAGCTCCGGCTTCGAGAACCAACTGGCAGGCTTCGGGGATAGTCATGAAAAAGCGCGTAACTTCAGGGTGAGTAATTGTAACAGGACCGCCCTTTTCAATCTGTGATTTGAACAGCGGGATTACCGATCCATTTGATCCGAGTACGTTTCCGAATCTCGTGGTGATAAACCTGGTACTGTTTTCCTGATTCATCGCCTGGGTATAAATTTCGGCAATACGTTTTGACGCGCCCATTACGTTTGTCGGATTCACAGCTTTATCTGTTGAAATCATGATGAATTTTCCAACTCCGAATTTCACCGAAAGGTCAGCAATAAGCCTTGTTCCCCTGATATTGGTTAGTACAGCTTCCACAGGATTATTTTCCATCATGGGAACATGTTTATAGGCTGCTGCATGGTAAACCAGATCGGGACGATATTTTTCGAATATGCGACGCATCCTTACCAGGTTGGCGATATCGCAAAGAATAAATTCGGTTAAAGCGCCTTGCCTTAATTCATGGCTTTCGAGTTCGAGATAATGGAGAGGGGTTTCAGCCTGGTCTATCAGTATAAGTTTGCGTGGCGCAAACCGGACAAGCTGTCGCACAAGTTCACTGCCAATGGAGCCTGCCGCGCCTGTGACAAGGATAGTTTTTCCCGTAATTTCCTGAGCAATCCGTTGTTTGTCGAGTTTGATTTCATCGCGTTCAAGCAAATCTTCGATATTAATTGTTCGAATCTGGTTAAAACTCAGTTCTCCGTTGATCCACCTGATCATTGGCGGCACCGTAAGCACTTTGGTTTTGTATATCAGACATTTATCAACGAGCGCCTGTTTTTTTGCCGGTTCAAAGTGCATGATGGCGAGGATGATTTGCGATACTGTATGAGTGGTGAGCAGGTTATCAAGTTTGGCGGATCCGAGGATGTCCACGCCTTCGAGTTTTTTACCTTGTTTCCGCGGATTATCATCAATGAAGGCAATCACCTTATACCTGGTTCCCGCGTCGCGGTCGAGGGTGCGTTTGGCTACGATTCCGGCTTCGCCTGCGCCATAGATAATCACGTTTACCTTTTCCCTTTCAGGATGCTGCAATTCGAGGAACGCCAGTTTGACGATAAGGCGGAAGGCAATCATGCCAAAGGAGGTTGCGAGAAAATCAATGATGATTATGGAAAAGGGGATAAAAAAGTAGTTGCCAATCAGAAAGTAGGTGATCAGGTTGGTTGCACAAAAGGCAAGGCTTCCTCCAAACACGGCACCGAAAACGCGAAGAGCGTCGCCGGTGCTTGTATAGCGGATTATTCCGGCATAAGAGCGCGCAATCACAAAACTTACCGACCTGATTAACGCCATATACAGTAAAATCTGTGGAAGTGGCTTTAATTCAGAGGGAGGTATTGAGAAATTGAACCTGAGAAGATACGCCAGCATGACCGAACCCATTGCAATGGTCAGGTCAATTAGGAAAATCATCCAGCGCGGGGTATTTTCACGGGTGAATAACATGCGCCAAAAGTAGAAATATTTCGCTGGCAAATATGAACAATTGGCGTTAAATATGAACATTCGTAATATTAACGTACAATTTTTTCTACTTTTGCGCCGTTTATTATATAACATATAAAAAAAATGAAAGATACAGCATTTACGAAGTTCCACGAATTAATGGGCGCCAAAATGGTACCCTTTGCCGGATACAATATGCCGGTACAATATGAAGGCGTTAACGCCGAACATGAAACAGTGCGTCGCGGCGTCGGGGTTTTCGATGTTTCGCACATGGGCGAGTTCTGGGTAACCGGACCAAAGGCGCTGGATTTTATTCAGTGGGTTACTTCGAATGACGCTTCGAAACTCGTTCCCGGCAAGGTTCAATATACCTGTTTCCCCAATGAAACAGGCGGAATAGTGGATGACCTGCTGGTTTACATGGTTGACAACCTTAATTATCTGCTTGTTGTGAATGCTTCAAACATTGACAAGGACTGGGCATGGTGCAACAAACAGAATAAGATGGGCGCCACGCTCTATAATGCTTCCGACGAAACCGCGCAGCTTGCCGTTCAGGGACCGCTTGCATTGAAAGCCATGCAAAAACTAACGGATACTCCTGTTACCGACATGGAATATTATACATTTAAGAAACTCACCTTCGCCGGCGTTCCTGATATTATATTTGCCACAACCGGCTATACCGGATCAGGCGGCTGTGAAATTTATATGTCAAACGATGTTGCTCCAAAAATCTGGGACGCCGTATTTGAAGCAGGAAAGGAGTTTGGAATCAAACCTATCGGATTAGGCGCCCGCGATACTCTTCGTCTCGAAATGGGTTACTGCTTATATGGAAACGACATAAACGATACCACTTCGCCCATTGAGGCGGGACTTGGCTGGATCACCAAGTTTACCGATTACAAAAATTTTATAAATAAACCGGCGATACTGAAACACAAGCAGGAGGGAACCGCTCATAAACTGGTAGGTTTCGTAATGGTTGACAAAGGAATTCCGCGGCATGAATATGAAATCGTAGATGCTCAGGGAAATAAAATCGGCGAAGTAACCTCCGGAACTATGGGACCGTCGGTGAAAATCCCCATCGGAATGGGATATGTTCCCGTAGCTTTATCGAAGGAAGGCAGTGAAATTTACATAAAAATCAGAGAGAAGATTTTAAAAGCGAAAGTTGTAAAACTCCCATTCTACAAAGCGTAAAAAAATACGATTTACAATTTATTAACTGCCCACACCCGACTAAAAACTACTTAACACTTAACACTTAACACTTAATTTGAATTATATGTCAGAAATAATAAGCAAAATTAAATCGGTTCGCTGGCAGCAGATGATGTTCATCCTGCTGATGGCGCTATTAGTAGTTGGAACTGACAGTTGCAAGTCCACAGGCAAACTTTCCAAAAAAGATCGCCTGGCGCAGATAGAAGCGGCAAAAAAACAGTTGCAACCAATCATCAGCGGCGCCTCAACCTTGTCGTATGAGGAACAGAAAAGGATTGTCGGCGAAGTAATGGATAAAAATCTGAATGATCCTGTTCTGAATTCGATGATCGTGGACGCTCAGCAAAAGCTGAAATCACTTCTTGGCGAGCAAACACAGCAACACGCGCAGAAAGTGGATGAGGCAAGAGCAAAACTCTACGATATATTGCTCAATAAAGACAATAAATCGGCAGATGAACTGGAAAAAGAAGTCCGCGCCATTAAAGCGCTAAACCTCAAGGAGAGTGAAATTGACGAGTTGATCGGCAGGGCGGAAAAAAAGATTGCCGACATGCGCGCTTCCGGCGGCGGAGCCAATCTTCCGGTAAAATCGCAACTCGAAAATTCCTTTAACTCTATCGTCACATCATCACAAAACGGCGATTTATCTGGCGCTGACAATACAATCCAGAAAACGCTGCAACTCTTCTCATCAGGCGATGCGCCGGTGCTCATCATCATCAGCAGGGAAGGGTCAATTGTGGATTATGATAAACCCACTACCATTCAGCGGTATCTGAATCTGCTGAAGGATACGAAAGCCAACAGAAATAATATTGACGCAATAATGACCGACGCAACAGGAAAAATTAAAGGACTTGATCTAATTAAAAAATAACGACCATGAACAGAATTATTTCAGCAATCATTTTGGTTGCGATGTTCGCAGGCGCGAACATTGCAATTGCCCAGGATAACCTTTCTCCTCAGCGTAAACAGGCAATTGACAGTCTTGCTCTTGAAAAGGTGCGCGACCTCAGCAAATATATCAGCATCATCGGCGATAAATCAACCCCATGGTCGGATGCGCAGCGAGTTATTGAACGCGCCGTTGAACTCTTCATGGAAAACAGCGAGATGGGAGTTTCGCGCAAAAACAGCCCGGATGTGAGTTACTACAAAGTGCGTGAATATTTCGACCGGCTGATGCAGCTTAACTACAACAAGGTTAAGATTGACTGGTATAAAATTCAGTATGTCAGCGATCTGGTTCGGCAGCCCGATGGAACCTACGTTGGCGTAATCACTATCTATCAGCGGTTCCAGGGATATAACAAGGAAAACGGTCTGGTTTATGAGGATACCACAAAGAAGGACATCACCGTTTATGTAAAACGCAAGGAGACACAGATCGGCGGTCGCCTGATTGGTTTCTGGGATGTGATGCTTGGAGATATCCGCGTAAAAGAAACCAAATAATTGATAATCGGCTTATTCCTTACTTTATTGCTCCTGCAATTAGACCCCATCCCCCCGACCCCCTTCCCCAAAAAGGGACGGGGGAGGCTGGCGCTAATATGCCATATATTTGTTAAATATGGCATTAAGCCGATTAGAACCCCACTCCCCTCCCTTTTTGGGGAGGGGTTGGGGGTGGGGTACAATAAAGGGCGATATGACAAATAACAGTTTATTGATTTTTTTGACTTTTCGGAGTGGGTTCAATTATTAATTCAAATCTATGAGAAATCTCATAAAGATTTTTTTATTCCTTTTACCAGTTACCGCTTTGGCGCAGGGTTCTATAGGATCTTTGACCGGCGACGAGTCGGTATTCTATGCTCAAACCAAGCAGGTAAACCAGTTTTTCCTGCGGTTCAACGGCGAGGAAAATGTAACCGGTAAGCGATTGTATGCCGGCGATCCCGGATTTCGCGATTTGAAAGCCCGGAAAAAATATCTGAATATTCTGTTTGATAATTCAAGTCAGACGATAAATCCCGACGTCAAATTCGTTTTTATCGAAGATGCGCTCAATAAGAAGAATCCGGCGGAACTCGATTTTTACGCTCTCGGATGGTTTGCCGAAGCTACCTGTTCCTTCACTTATAAAAAGGAAAAGGTTAATCTGATCCTCTATCTGAAGATTATCAGGCAGAAAGAGGGTTACAAGTGGGTGATTTCTAACGTCTATTTCGACCGTTTTGAATCCTGGTTTACTCACCTCAACGATACCGCTAACGTGAAGTATTTTATTCATCCGATGAGCCATGAACTTGATTTTATGAATCTCCATAAAGCTTTCAGCGAACCCGAAAATCTCGATTATTATTTCGAACAGAATTACACTCCCGACATGACCGGTTTATTCGTGATGGAGATGAAAAACGGCAACCTGAACTTCGTTTCGGTCAATAACCTTAAATTTCATGTATTTCAGGTGCCCGGCTGGTACTTTGAACTTTCGTATTTTAACCGCAACGAAAACAATTCTGGTTGGCTGATTTCCAATCTCCTTCGCCTCAGCGAAAAGGAAAAAAAGGCGTTAATGGGAAATTACACACATATAAACTGATTGATATGAAACAATTTATCTCTTTGTTGATCATGGCTTTGCTGATCGGAATCATACCGGTATCAGCACAGACCAAATCAACGCCTTCTTCAAAAAAGAAAACCGCTGCCGCTGCTCCCGCCAAACAACCTCAGAAGAAAGCATCAACGACGGGACAGAAAAAACCAGCCGCAGGCAGTAAAGCAAATGCCCTGACCTCCAAAGCCGGTATGATTGACGCGAGTAAAATTGATACATTCAGATTGCAAGTGATTCCATTGGTGAAGTTTTTCGAGAGTTCGCTCAATTTTATCGGCGATAAACGCAACGACGTAAGCGATATGCAAACCATTATTTCAACAAGCTATCTGAAATGGTGCTGGGATGACAAGGTTCAGGTGGAAGATGATCTTGATGAAAACCGGCTTGTGCCTCTTTATAAGGATATGCCCGCCTACCTCAGCGATGTTGACTTTTTCTTCAAGGGGGCAAAATTTATCTATACCGTTCAGGATGTCAGTCTGGAGGCTAATCCGCAGGGATTTAACTATTTTAAAGTCACCGCCAACCGAAACCTTCGCGCGCTTACCATCAACGGAGATTCAGTTAATTCAAACAAGGTTCGATATATTGAGATTAACTACGATTCCATTAAGCAGCAATTGAAGATTGTGAGCGTTTATACTACCAAACTGAATGAACAGGAAGATATGCGGAACTGGTGGAATAATCTTTCGCCGGAATGGAAAGGTATTCTGGCGGCTGATATGAAACTGGAAGGAACTCTCCCAATGGCGCAGATTGACAGCTTCAACGATTCGCTCGCAATGGTTGGAGGTCAGCCAACAGCTATCATGGGGTCGGAGTTTTACGCGTTTCTCGACCAAATTGTTCATTCCACAAAGGTTAATCTTTCGGGACGGAAAACGATAGCCGATCTCGCGCCGCTTAATAAGCTGTCGGGACTTAAAAATGTGAATATTTCCGGTACTGCCGTCAGCGACCTTATGCCGCTGCGAAATATGAATGAACTCGAAACGCTTGATATTTCCAATACGAAGGTTAGTTCCCTCGAGCCGCTGCGTTATTGTATTCTGATAAACCAGTTGCGTATGCGCGGCGCCCCGGTCGGCGATATTTCTGTAATCAAAGCTTTTCAGTCGCTTTCTCTCCTTGATATTGGAAACACACCGGTTTCATCACTCGTGGATCTGGCGGAACTTACCGGTATTACTGATCTCAGGGTTGACCATACGCGTGTGAAAGATCTTACGCCGATTGCAGGATTAACAAGCATTGAAATGCTAAATATATCTTCCACTTCGGTTGATAATCTTAGCGCTCTGAAAAATATGAAAAACCTGCACATCCTGACTAGCGACAGTACTGCAATCAGCAGTCTGGCGCCGCTTGATAGCCTCGCAGGATTACAACGCATTTTTTGTAACAACTCGAAAATCAATCAGAAAGCCGCGCTGAATTTTTTGAAAAAGCATCCTGACGTTTCACTGGTTTATGCTTCAAAGGATCTGGCGGCATGGTGGGACGGTATGACGCTGGAATGGCAGGATCAGTTCAATTTTTATATGACTCTGAACAATCCGCCCACCACGGAACAACTTCATAAACTGGTATTGCTCGACTCCATCAACATTACCGGTCGCGCCACAATCGTCTCACTCGATCCGATGAGTAAAATGATTCTTCTTAAAGTTCTCTATTGTCCGAGTACCGGAATCACTTCGCTCGATCCATTGAAAGATCTTACGGAACTTCGGGTTGTTAATGTTTCAAACACCAAAGTAACTACTCTTCAGCCATTGTCGGGAAGCGCCAGCCTCAAAACAATTTACCTCGATAATACTCCGGTTGCCGACCTGAGTTCATTGTATAATCTGAAAAATCTCCGAAATATTTATGCCGATAATACAGGCGTGGATGATAATCAGGCGGATAAATTTGCGGCGAAAATCCCGGAATGTCTGCTCGTTTATCAAACTTATGAAAACACTGACTGGTGGAAAGGTTTGAGCAAAGCCTGGAAAGATGTTCTGCTTCAGCAGGTGAAGATTACCGGAGTACCGGACAAGAATCAATTACAACAAATTGCAGGATTGCCAAATGTTACGATCTCCGAAAATTTTGAAATATCGGATATCTCGCCATTGCTGCATCTTACGCGGTTAACCGCGCTGCAATTTTCCGGAACTACCGTTTCAAAACTTGATCCGGTTACCCAAATGCCAAAGTTGCAAATCCTTCATTGCCCGAAAAATCCAATTACTTCGCTAACGCCGGTAACAGGACTTTCAGCGCTCATCGAACTTGATTTTTCCAATACGCAGGTTGAAGACATTGACGCGCTTCAGAATATGATACAACTGGAAACACTCAAATTCAGTGGCACTCAGGTTAAAAACCTGAAATATTTGCAAAAACTCGTCAACCTGAAGGTGATCGAATTTTTCAACACCCGCGTAGGAAATGTTGATGTGCTGGATGAAATGAAAAAACTTCAATCGGTAAAGATGTTCAATACCAAAGTATCTGCAAAACGAGTTGATAAACTGAAATTGAGCCATCCGGGATGCGAGGTTGTTTATTATTGATTGAATGAGGCAAATCAACGTTTTTCATTCGGTAGAGGTTTGTTTTACGCCAAGGCTTTTTGGCGATATTCAAACCAAGGAGAACTACATTGTAGCGCTTGTTGATATTCTCCGCGCCACCACTTCTATTTGCGCAGCCTTTGAGAACGGCGTGCAGCGCATTATTCCCGTTGCAACCCTGGAGGCGGCAAAATCAATGAAGGAACAGGGTTTCCTTGTCGCTTCGGAACTTGATGGCAAGAAACTCGATTTTGCCGACTTTGGCAATTCGGCTTTCAACTTTACCCGTGAATCTGTAGGAGGCAAAACGCTGGTTTATTGCACCACTAATGGCACCCGAGCTCTCGACATTGCCCGGCATGCCGAAAAAATTGCCATCGGCGCCTTCATCAACCTCACAGCGCTTACCGAATGGTTGCTTCGCCAGGAAAAAAATATTGTAATCCTTTGTTCAGGATGGAAAAATAAATTCTGCCTCGAAGACGCCCTCTTTGCCGGAGCTCTCGCTGAAAAGCTGCTTGAAAATCCCTCATTTTGCACTCATTGTGATTCAGCGCATGCGGCAATGGACTTATGGAATGTCGCAAGCGCCGATCTTCCCGGATATATTGAGAAAGCCGCTCATCGTCATCGTCTGAAAAAACTTGAACTCGACGATGTTATTCCATATTCATTAAAACTCGATACAACGAAAGTGGTGCCGGTGTTTGAAGGGAAGGAGATTCGGGATGAACAGTAGAAAAGTAGTACAGTAGAAAGTAGAAAGTAGAAAGTAGAAAGTAGAAAGTAGAATTATGACGACATTTAGAAACATTTTTATCATGTCCATAGCAATCATTGGCTTTTCCTTTAAGCAACAGGCTCAGGAAACCAAAACGGAAGAGAAGGATAAATTCAAATATCTCACCGAGCAGTTCGGCGATGCAAAGATTCTGCGCTACCAGGTTACCGGGTTTGATGCGCTGAACCTGAATCAGAAAAAGCTGGTCTATTATCTTAGTCAGGCGGCTTTATGCGGCAGGGACGTCATTTACGATCAGAATTACAGGTTTAACCTGCTGATCAGAAAAACGCTCGAAGGAATTTATCAGGATTATTCGGGCGACAGAACCGGCGAGGATTTCAAAAAGTTTGAAGTTTACCTCAAACGTGTCTGGTTTTCAAACGGTATTCACCATCACTATTCTACCGAAAAATTCCTGCCTGAATTTTCAATGGATTACTTAAAAACACTCATTAAAGGAACCAAACCTGAATCTCTTCCTTTATCGAAAGGACAGAATGTTGAAAACTTCATCTCTGAAATTTCACCGCTGATTTTTAGTCCCGATGTAGCGCCAAAACGTGTGAGCCTTGATGATTCAAAGGATTTGGTTTTCAGTTCAGCTTCCAATTTCTACGAAGGAGTTACCCAGGCAGAGGTTGAAAAATACTACGAAAACCTTCGCGCTGCCGCCCGGAAAGAAAAAAAGGATACGCTGATCTCATTTGGATTGAATTCAAAGGTGGTGAAGAAAAATGGCAAAGTAACCGAACAGGTGTACAAAGTTGGCGGACTTTACGGTAAAGCCATTGAGAAGATCGTTTTTTGGCTTGAAAAAGCGTTGCCAATCGCTGAAACGCCAGAGCAACATGCTTCGATAGAAAAACTGATTGAATTTTACCGAACCGGTAGTCTGGTTTCTTGGGATGAATACAACATTGCCTGGGTGAAAGATCAAACGGCTCTGGTTGACTTTGTCAGTGGTTTCATGGAGGTTTACGGCGACCCGATGGCAATGAAAGGTTCTTGGGAGTCAATCGTCAATTTCAAGGATGTGGAAGCGACCAAGCGTACTGTAATCCTCAGTGAAAATGCCCAGTATTTTGAAGATAATTCACCGGTGGCGCCTGAATACAGGAAGAAAAAAGTGAAAGGCGTTACAGCAAAGGTGATAATCACGGCGCAGCTCGGCGGCGAAAGCGATCCAACCACGCCGATAGGCATCAACCTTCCCAACGCCAACTGGATTCGCAAGGAGCATGGCTCCAAATCGGTTACTATGGACAACATTACTTACGCTTACGATCAGGCGTCTCAGGGAAATGGTTTTCTTGAGGAGTTTGCCGCCTCTCAGCAGGAGATTGACCGGGTAAAAACTTATGGTCATCTCGCCGGAAATCTTACTACCGATCTTCATGAATGTCTCGGTCATGGTTCCGGTCAGCTAAAGTCGGGTGTGAGCGCTGACGCGCTGAAAAATTACCACTCCTCCATCGAGGAATCGCGCGCCGACCTGTTTGCCCTCTATTACATCATGGATCCGATAATGATTAAACTTGGTTTGTTTTCTGATGAGAAGGTAGCGCAGGCTGAGTACGACAACTACATCCGCAACGGCATGATGACACAGCTTGTACGCATTCAGCCCGGCAAGACAATTGAGCAGGCTCACATGCGCGACCGGGCGTTGATTTCTCACTGGATTTACGAAAAGGGCAAGGATAAAAATATTATTGAAAAGGTTACAAGCGCAGGCAAAACCTCTTTCAGGGTGAATGATTATGCAGGGATGCGGCGCCTGGTAGGCGAATTGCTAAGGGAAATCCAGCGGATTACCTCCGAAGGCGATTATGACGCCGCCAAAACGTTGGTTGAAACTTATGCCGTTCAGGTTGATCAGCCCTTGCATAAAGAGGTTCTTGAGCGCTACCGGAAGTTGAATATTGCCCCTTATGCCGGATTCATAAATCCGAATTACTCGCTAATTATGAATGGCAATACAATTGCTGATGTCAGAATTGAATATCCCGATGATTTTGCAAAGCAAATGCTCCATTATTCTAAGAATTTCTCGTTTCTCCCAGCACGATAATCTGTGAAGAAAATTCTTCTTTTTTTTCTCCTGATTCTGCTGACCGTCCCGTTTCAGATCATTTGCGCACAGAAAAATGAGTCGAAGGATTATTTCCGGTCGCCTGTGAATTTTCCTATAACAATGGCTGGATCTTTCGGAGAAATCCGTCGGAATCATTTTCATTCCGGCATTGACATTCGCACTGGAGGCGCCGAAGGGAAACCAGTTTACGCAATTGCCGACGGATACGTTTCACGGGTAAACATTTCGGGAACCGGATTCGGGAAAGCGCTCTACGTAAGTCATCCCAACGGTTACACCTCGCTGTATGCGCATCTTCAGCGATATGCAGGTCCGATTGCGGCATGGGTTAAGAGTCGTCAATATTCAAAAGAATCCTTCACAATGGACGCTGAGGTTCCGCCTGGCGAGTTGAAAGTGAAGAAAGGCGATTTGATTGCCTACTCAGGAAATTCAGGGGCTTCGGGCGGTCCGCATGTTCATTTCGAGATTCGCGATTCTAAAACCCAGGAGATTGTTGATCCGCTGGATTTTGGATTTGTAAAACCCGACAACTCCTTACCGGGAATAACAAGCGTTAGTATCTATCCGCAGGATAACCGCGCGCTGATAAATTTCAGCGATCATCAGGTAACGCTGCCGGTTGCGGGAAATGCAGGAATTTATTCAATAAAGCGGCAGGATACTGTGAAGGTAACCGGGAATGTCATCTTTGGAATTGCAACCTCTGATGCAGCCGATGGCGGTTTGAAAACCGGCGTGAATGTGATTCAATTGTCGGTTGATGGGATAACGGTATTTTCACAGGATATCAACCGCTTCGCATTTGCCGAAACCCGGTATGTCAACAGTATTCTTGATTATCCTGCTTTTGTGCTGAACAAACGGAAAATTCAGCGATCATACATTGCGCCAAACAATAAGCTCGGCGTTTATTCTGATGTAAAAAACCGGGGGATTGTAAACTTTTCCGATTCAAAGCCGCATAAAATCAAATATGTTGTTAAGGATGCCTTCGGTCATTCTTCGCAACTTATTTTCTGGGTGAAAAGCCATCCGCCGCCCAATACCGGCGCCAGACCCGGAAATGGCAGCGAGGCGGTATATGGTTCAGATCAAAAGTTTACATATAAGAATGACAATCAATTTATAAGAGATAATTTAAAGTTTGAAGTTCCAAAAGAGGCAGTTTATGAGGATTTTCCTTTCATTTATCAGGAATCTGCTTCGGTGAGAGGTTCATATTCACCGGTTCATCACCTGCACAATAAACTCACGCCGCTCAATACCTGGTGTAATCTTACAATCAGATGCGTCAATCTGCCGCCGAAACTTACCTCCAAAGCCTTAATAGTTTCGGTTCTGGCGGGCGATAAATTTTCAACCGTTGGCGGGAAATGGGAAAACGGATGGGTGACAACCAGAATTCGCGACTTTGGGAATTATACTGTCACTGTTGACACTGAACCGCCGGTAATTAAGCCGGTGAACATTTTTAAAAATAAGAATATCAGGAAGCAGTCTTCAATAAGAATGATAATTTCAGATAACCTCGCCGGAATTGATTCCTACCGGGGAACGTTGAACAGCAAATGGATTCTTATGGAATACGACGCCAAAACCCGGTCGCTGGTTTACGCCTTTGACGACCATATCAAAACCGGAAAAAACCAATTTGTGCTGACTGTGACAGATGCGGTGGGGAATACTGCAAGATACGAAGCTGCACTTATCAGATAAGGTTATTCTTCTTCCTGGATATTTACCAGAATTGCGCGATCGCTGGTAATAACGCTGGGGAGCATTACTGTCCCATCATCCTGAATCATTCTATTCCCATTCGATGTCCGTCACCCATTAAACCAATGCCACCAACTATTTTACGGTTATCATTCAGGATCATTTTCCAATACGAAATCTTGCAGAAATAACGCTGCTGGTCTTTTTTTTAATATTTTTGATACCTCCAATTAATTAAAATACCAGTGACAAAAGTCGTTACGATTGACATAGTGGAGAGGTGTGCGTAAAAATCCAATTGTTTTTATTGCAGGAACATTCATTGATTTTTTCAAAATTCAAAAAGATATCGGCCGTATCCTGTCAAACAAGTACCTGGCAACGTTCTTGATTTTCTTGATTTTGGTCGCCGCCAATACTCTTATAGTTTTGAAATTCCCGGGGATTTCAAATGCCGATGTGCGTCCCCAGATCGTACTGATTTGCCTGGCAGGATTTTACTACGGACCTGTTTATGGCTTTCTGACAGGCTTTATCGGCAACATATCTTCGGATTTGCTGCTCGGATATGGCTTTGAGTATCTGACCAGTTGGTCGGTAGGGAACGGACTGATGGGTATGATCATTGGTTTTAGCCGCCAGCGGAGTGTGTTAAAACTTTATAAAATTTCGCAGTTACTTGAATTGACACTGTTTCTCATACTTGCAAATGTCGCATTTGTCACCTATTCTTCCATCATCTATAA
>JAPLDO010000154.1 GCA_026391715.1 Bacteroidota bacterium | reverse complement strand
TGAGAATTACTTTCATCATATTGAAATAATGAGCGACAAAAAGGAGTCTGACTATTTAAAAATTTTGGCGCATCTTGAAATAGCTCCCGAAGATTTCATCATGATTGGAAATTCTTTTAAATCGGACATTCTTCCAGTATTAAATATTGGCGGTTATGGCGTTTATATTCCATATCATACAACCTGGGCGCATGAAAAAACAGATAAACCGGAACGACAGGATAATTGCGTGGTAATTGAAAATATTTCGGAAATTGAGGCTGTTCTTGATTTATAAAAAAATAATTCTATTTTTGTAGTATTGACCAATGCAACCGGCATTTTTGCCCAATCCTGTGATTTTCAGTAATGCGAGGTTAATAGCATTAAATCTTTATTCAGATGAAAAGAGTTCTACCGATAGTCCTTTCATGCCTTTTGGCGGTTCAGGGCTTTTTATCGCTTTCCGCTCAAACAACGGCAAGTAAAGATACCTTCGACATTACCAAAGCAAGTATGCATTTCCCCCACCATTATAAAAAATGGGGATTCCAGGTATCGGCAGGGCTTTTGCTCGTTAAACCACCCTTCGACCTGATGGAAAATAACTACCAGGGACCTCTGGTTAATATTCATGCTACTTTTGGACTTCCCTGGAAGTTTTCGCTCGAAGGCGATATTTCGACGGTTGTTATTTCAAACCAGTTTTCTTTGGGACCGCGGCTTAGTTTTCTTTTCAGAAATTTCGGCATAAAACTGGGATGGGATGTGGCTTTTGCTTACGGACAGTTGCGTCAGTTCGGGTTTGACAATAAATCAATAGTTTGGATTCACTATCCAAGCATCGCGCTGGGTTATAAACTGAAAACTATGGCATTTACCTTCAAGGGAGAATTGATTGGCATTTCGAGGGTTTCACAAACAACGGGTGATAAGGATATTGTAAATTCCCGGAATTTTTTCAATGGATTTACTACAGCCATTTACATCGAACAACGATTGTGGAAAAACCATGTTTTTGTAATTGGGTTAAAGGATAACTACGAGAAATTTTACTGGCCAACCTGGATGCTCTTTACTACTTTTAACAGGTTCTACCACATCCCGGAATTATCGTTTACGTGGATACTGTGACGGTCATATTTTTAAATTATTTTATCAAAAAAAACAGATGATGAAGACAATACCCAGACTTATAATTTTTATCGCAACGCTTTCATTGTTCGGTTGCAATAAAGACCTTGAAGTTCCGATCCCAAGCGCGGGACCAAATTCGATTATGAAGGAGACAAGACCACTGTCGCCAGCTTCAAAATTACTGATGGAAGGAGTTTATCAGGTTACACAAGGAGCCGATTTTTTTGGCGATGACCTTGTTGTGAAGTGGAATCGTACCGGACTTTCATTCGCATGTAGCAACGGCAAATACTTTGTGTTGCAGGTTGGTCACCTCGATTCTGTTATTTTCCTTCAAGGGTACTGGCGCAACGGCTACTCCGACGGAACCGGTCTCTCTTCCCTGTATATTGCCCGGGAAGAGGGAGGAACAACAATCATGACCGGCAAAGGAAATCAAACCATCGTAATGCGTGGCGCTTATGGCGTTCAGGATGGTTTGCCAAACCAGCAATTGGTTATAGAATATTTGAGACCCTTTTCCGATGCGGTGAAAAACGACAATTTCTATATCCTTGCGCACCGGGGCGGAGGGCGTACATCCGACCTGTTGCCGGTTTCGGAAAACACCTTACAAATGATCGCATTTACTGAAAGACTATGCTCCACCGGTATCGAAATTGATGTAAGATTAAGCGCTGATGGCATACCTTTTATTTATCATGACCCCGATATCAACATTCGTCTCACTCAAAAATGCCCACTCGCAGGCCCAATCGAAAATTTCACTTATGCGCAACTCTCCACTTTTGTCCGCCTGATCCACGGCGAACAGATCCCAACACTCGAGAGCGCTTTGAATTTTGTAGTTGACAGTACTCAATTACGATTCGTTTACCTTGATATGAAGGGAATTGTAGGCACAATGGCAAAAGTGATTCCTATTCAGCAAAAAATACTTGACCGCGCCAAGCAAAAGGGACGCGATCTGATGGTGGTTGTTGGAATCCCATCAACAGATGTACTTAACGATCTGATGACTTATCCCGGATATAAGGATATCCCTTCGCTGTGTGAACTAACGGTTGATGATGTCAGAACAGTTAACTCAATGGTTTGGGCGCCCCGATGGACCCTCGGAACTCAGAATGATCTGGTACAACAGATGCACAACGAAGGTCGCCTTGCAGTATGCTGGACAATTGACCAGGCGCAATGGATTAAAGATTATATCAATAACGGCGATTTTGACGGTCTCCTTACAAATTATCCATACATTGTGGCTTATTATCATTATATACAATAGCGTTTTATGATAAAGAAACAGATATTTTTCGCGCTGATCATCCTATCTATCGCGCCATCCCTTTTTTCACAGGAGAAGGACAGTTTCGCCGAAAAACGAAACCACTATTCCCTTGCCGTTGGCTTTGGATGGGCTCATTACATCAATTCTCTTGAAATAGGGCATGACGAAGCAACCATCAATTCGGCAGGGCTTTCCTTCCGTTTTTTCTGGGAACCCGAACATCGCCTCAGCCTTGGGCTTGAAACAGGTTTTTACCGGTTGTTCAAGGTAAAGAGTAAAACATATACCGATGTTACCGGACAAGCCACCATGTCGGCAATTCCTTTGCTGCTTACTGTAAGGATGAGGATAATTGACCATTTTTATTTGAGTGCAGGCGCTGGTCTTGCTGTTATGTTCAATAAAGTCACTGGGATTGACAATAAAATATACAGTACAATTATCTCCTATTCAAACTATCAGTTTTCCGTTTCCTACATCTATCCGCTTGCAAAACACATACAGGTCGGGGGTGAATTCAAGTTTCTGAACTTCGGAAAAACAGCCGACTGGATGTATTCGCTTCAGGCGTTTTGCGCATTAAGGCTCTAATGAAATGAATTAACGGTAACCGAAATAGTGCCATGAAGCGGATAAAATCCTGTTTGCCAATAACCGACTGGGTAACGGCTTAC
Source organism: Bacteroidota bacterium (assembly GCA_026391715.1). Classification (GTDB taxonomy): domain Bacteria; phylum Bacteroidota; class Bacteroidia; order Bacteroidales; family FEN-979; genus CAIVAT01. Next base: position 13,681 of record JAPLDO010000154.1, on the reverse strand, counting down.
AATCCCGGTCTGCTGAAGTGGGACGCGCTTGCCGGAATCACCCTGGCATCCTTTATTCTTCCCGAATCAATGGCTTATGCAACATTGGCGGGTGTTCCGGCTGAATGCGGAATTTATTGCTGCATTGCCGGCGGACTTTTTTTCGCCTTGTTTACCAATTCACGTCAGGTGGCAGTGGGACCAACATCGGCAATTTCGCTTATGGTTGGAACAACGGCTGCGGCGATTTCAGGAGGCGATCCGGGACGATGGGCTGCCATAGTTTCACTTACTGCATTCATGGTTTTTGCACTCTGCATTGGCGCATACTTTTTGCGGTTAAGCAGCCTCGTAAATTTTATCGGCGAGAATATTCTTCTTGGTTTCAAAACGGGCGCGGCGCTTGCTATTGGGTCAACTCAGCTCCCGAAAATTTTTGGAGTTGAAGGGAGTGGGGAAAATTTTTTCGAACGAATCTATACTTTGTTTACTCATTTTCCCGAAACCAATATTACCGTGCTGACATTCGGGTCTGTGGCGCTTGTTGTACTTATTATTGGCAATAAAATTTTCAAGGGGCGACCTGTAGCTTTAATCATTATGGTTTTATCCATTGCAATTACAACGCTTCTTAATTTGCCAGCTTCCGGGTTGCATATTATTGGAAATATTCCTTCAGGGTTACCATATCTGAAAATTCCTTTATCAGTGTTTTCTGATTTAGATGGAATTTTTGGACTTTCATTGGGCTGTTTTCTGGTGGGTTATATTGAAACTATTTCTGTGGCAAGGACTTTCAGCGAGAAGAATGGTTACGAAATAAACCCCCGACAGGAATTACTTTCGATGGGAGCCGCTAATTTCGCCGCCGCATTCTTCCACGGTTATCCTGTATCCGGCGGCTTGTCTCAATCCACTGTGAACGATAAGGCAGGCGCAAAATCTCCGGGCGCTTTGATATTCTGCTCGGTTACTCTTACCATTTTACTATTATGGTTTACCGGATTGTTGAAAAACCTTCCCGACGTGATCCTTGCCGTAGTTGTTCTCGACGCTATCACCGGGCTTATAAAGGTAAAAGAACTCCGAAAACTTTATTCACTGAGCAAAACCGAATTCTATGTTGCAATTATCGCCATCGTTGGCGTTTTAACGTTTGGTATTCTGAAAGGCGTTTTGATAGCCGCAGTTATTTCACTGATTATTCTCATTATCCGCGCATCGTCTCCAAACATTGCCGTTCTGGGCAGAATTCCTGGTACAAATATGTTTTCCGACATCCGGCGACACCCCGATAATCAAGAAATCGGCGGTTGTATTATTCTCAGGATTGAAGCCTCCATTTTCTATTTTAATCAACAATATATCTACTCCAGAATACTGAACCAAATAAACGAGAACCCCAATGGAATAAAACTTGTCGTTCTTGATCTCTCTTCATCCCCCGATATTGATGTATCCGGCGCAAAAATGGTACTTAAACTCAGTCAGGAGTTTGAACGGCGGAAAATAATACTGAAAGTAGTTGACGCTCTTTCCGAAGTGCGTGAAATGCTTCGTACCCTCGGGCTGGAGCTGGTTGTAGGTCATATTAGCAGGAAAGTATCCATTGACGATGCGATTACGGATTTTCAGAATCATTTTCTAAAATAGATATGGAAACTTTAAAATTGAAAGAACTTTTAATTTTACTAATAAGAAATGAACGTTATGATCCCTGATGAAAAAAGTGAGTTCAAAATACTTGTAACTGATGATGACAATGATTTGCTTTTACTCACTCAACGGTTGCTGAAAAATGAAAATTACAAAGTCAGCGTTGCAGATAGCGGAAACGAGTGTTTACAAAACATCAGGCTCGAAAAGCCTGACCTGCTCCTGCTCGATGGAATACTTCCAGACATGAGTGGCGTAGAAGTATGTACTATAATTAAACAAGACCCATGTTTGTCAAGTATTTATGTTTTAATGTTTTCCGGCATGAAAACACATTCGGACAACATTTCGGAATCGCTGGAAACAGGAGCCAATGGATATCTGATTAAGCCAATGAATAAAAGAGAGCTATTGGCAAGGGTTGATGCTGTATTCAGAGTCATTCTGGCTGAAAAGAAACTGCGCAATCTGCAAACCCGAACAGATGCAATTCTTGCCGCAGTGCCCGACATCATCATGGTGATTGACGAGAAAAAAAAATATACTTGGGCAAACCAGGCAGGTTATCGTTTTTTCGGCGATGATGTGATTGGAAAAGAGGTTGACTTTTATCTGGAATCGAAACAACAAGTATCTACTACTATACATCCACTTTTTAACTGTGAAGAAGATTCTTCTTATTCAGAGTGTTGGCAACGACGAAAGGATGGAAAAAAACGATTGCTCGCCAGTTGCATCAAGGAATTGAAAGATGATAACGGTCACATTACCGGAACGCTTTCTACGGCAATGGATATAACTGATCGAAACCAGGTTGAAGTTGAACTCCGAATGCGTGGCGAAATCCTTGAAAATATGGAAGAAGGAGTTTTTCTGATCCGCGCCGACAACAGGTTGATTGTTTATACGAATCCGACAGTTGACCGTTTGTTCGGGTATGATACGGGGGAACTTATCGGAAAACATATTAGCGTTGTTAATGCTCCTTCTGAAAAAAGTTCAGAGGATAAAACAACGGAAATCATCGAAAGTCTCACTGTAAACAGAGTATGGCAGGGCGAAGTGCAGAATATCAGAAAAGATGGAACTTTATACTGGGGTCATGCAAACATTTCGACTTTTGAACATCCGCAATATGGTAACGTCTGGATTTCTATTCATCAGGATCTCACCGACCGCAAACGGGCAGAACAGGGAATGAGAATGAGCGAGGAAAAATACCGAACTACGTTAAATGCTTCTCCCGATGGCATATTATTTATTGACCTGAAAGGAATCATAACCGAAGTTTCTGAAATCGGACTTGAAATATTTGGCGCAGATATTAGAGAAAACCTGGTGGGCAAACATTTTTTGCGATTCGTTCCATCTGTCGAAAAAAATACGGTAAGAAAAATAATTGACAAGACAATTAATGAAGGTATTGCACAACATGTAGGATTAAAAATAAAAAAGAAAAACCAATTTTTGTTTGCCGGTGAAGTTAGCGCGACTTTGATTCAGGGCGCTGATGGAGAGCCACTTTCATTTATGATCATTATCCGCGATATTTCACAGCGCAAAAAAATGGAGACAAAGCAACTACATGCCGACCGGATGGCAAATCTTGGAGAAATGGCTTCAGGCATTGCACATGAAATCAACCAACCATTGAATACTATTTCTATGGTCATGGACAACATCATGTTCGAGGCAGCTCAGGGCGACAATGTCGAAAAGGGTTACCTGAAAAAGAAATCAGATAAAATATTCGATAATATTACCCGTATCAGAAATATCATTGATCAGGTGAGGGCTTTTTCGAGAAGCTACGACGACTACATTTTAACCAGTTTCGACATTAACGCCAGCATTAACAACGCCGTTTCGATGCTATCGGAGCAATTCAAACATCTGGCAATCGGGCTGAATCTGCAATTGGAAGAAAATCTGCCTGTGATCATTGGCAATACCATTAAATTTGAACAGGTTATCATTAATCTGTTGGCAAATGCAAAAGATGCAGTGATCGAAAAGAAGAGCAAACATCTGGAATTTTATGAAATGATCATTGAAATCAGATCTTATCAGAAAAATCAATCTCTCATTGTTGAGGTTACTGACAATGGGATCGGTATTAGTAATGATGATATTAATAATATTATCCTGCCTTTTTATACTACAAAGGATGAAGGAAAGGGAACCGGACTGGGATTATCTATTTGTTATCAGATAATAAAGGAATTGAACGGAACTATTGAAATAGCGAGCGACAAACTTCATGGAACCAAAATCAAAGTCGTTTTGACCATTCAGAAGAAAAATTGAATGCGGCTAAAATACATTATCACTATGTTTGTCCAATGTAATCCAAAAACAGCTTCAACCCCTGTTTCTTAGCGGCGTCAAAAGAATATGATATATTTCTTTCAAGATAGCCCAAACAGTCATTGAATGGAGGAAGGCGGTCTTTGAAATACTCAATAGTTTGTGATTTGTTTTGAATCCCAAAGGCAAGCGCCTGATTAAATGAGTTTATCAATTCTTCAGGCAAACGCTTTTTTGACGCCCACACCGCAAATACAAAGGGAACTCCGCTGAATTTTATCCACTCCTCCGCCAGATCATACACAAAAGGATAGCGCCGGCTGAGCGTAAAAGTTTTATCGCCGATGGCAACAAGCGATTCAATCCTCCGGCTTTTATCTGCCTCTCCCGGTTTCAGACTTACCCATGCCGGATTGATCTTCCAATGATTTTTAGCGAGGATTCTGGTCAATTCAACTGAAGTGCGCGAATCAAAGTCAAGATGAATTGTGGAAATTTCATTAACCGGCGCCTTCGAAAGAAGCAAAACTGTTTTTACCGGTCCGGTTGCCCCGATACAATAGTCGGTAAGATAATAAACATTCCCGGTTTCAGGCAATGCGCCCGTTGGCGTCAGGGCAATATCCACGACGTTTTCTATTAATTTCCTGGCGCAAATTGAAGGTACATCCAATTCAAGGATAAAATCCTTCAGAAAACCGGATTCCCTTAGCCCGAATACGAACGGAAAGGTGTTCAGATATGATACCGCTGAAATTCTAACCATTTTGTCGGGGAGATTGAGGATTGCAAAAGTAGTCCATTTGACAACCTGAAGAATGACTTCTCATTATTTCTTTATATTTGCACACTTATAAAATGAAGTTTGAAAAGAGGACTGACATACGCTTTGCTGTTTTGTTTCCTGCTTACTACGGTTGGGTATTTCCCATTGTTAGAGTTGAATAAGTTATTAGTAAAAAATGAGATACGGGAATTGATGCTCGCAAATCATTCACAGTTGCTGGTAATCAGAATTGCGCATCCTGAAAAAGATCCTGATTTTCGGCGAATTGATCAGAGGGAATTTAGATATAAAGGAAAGATGTACGACATTGCAACCGAAACAAAATATGACAATGCCACTGTTTTTTTATGTCTGAATGATAAAAAGGAAGAAAACTTATTTAATGGACTGAAAAAAGTCAGTCAAAACAAGCTTAACATACAATGGTGGGAAAATATCATCAAAATAGTTTACCCCTTCACCTCCTTACTCAAAAACGGGTCGGCGACTGAAATGCTCTTTTTCCCGCGTTATTCAACGGCGCTTTCTTCAATACACATCCCTGTAAATACGCCGCCTCCGGAATTTATTTTCTGACCCGGAGTGTACTCCGCAAAATTATTTTCTTATTTCTAATCATAAATCATTGCCTGACGGTTATTGACCGTTAGGCTGTATCATACATTTAAAAATTTCAGAAATGAACAGATATACATTCCTTTTTATAGTTATTGCCTTGCTTTCAATGAACGCCCAAGGGCAGCAGGTGAAAGTCCTCGACAAATCAGACCTGCAACCGATCAGCCAGGTCAACATTTCAAATAAAACGAAAACACTCATGGTTATTACGAATAGCAATGGAGTTGCCGATCTTGGCGGCTTTACCGGAAGCGATTCGCTTTTTTTCAACCATGTGGCTTTTCAACCACTCAGAATACTCAAATCCGGACTTCCTGCAACTGGTACAGTTTTTCTTACCGACAATATAATTAAACTGGATGACGTTGTGATTACCGGAAACAGAACCGAAGAAAAAAGGTCGGATCTTCCCTATAAAATTGAGGTAATCCAATCAAAGGATATCGCTTTCCAGAACCCGCAGAATGCCGCGATAATGCTGGAACAAACCGGAGACGTTTTCGTGCAAACAAGTCAGTTAGGAGGCGGAAGCCCTGTTTTACGCGGGTTTGAAGCCAACCGGTTGTTATTGGTCGTTGATGGTATCAGGATGAACAACGCCATATACCGCGCCGGTCACTTGCAAAGCGCCATTACGGTTGATCCTTTTGGACTTTCTTCCACCGAAATTCTTTATGGACCCGGTTCAACGCTTTACGGCAGTGACGCATTGGGTGGGGTGATCAACTTCATTACCAAAGATCCGTCTCTTTCAACAACCGGAAAAACTGAAATTCATGGTAGCCTGCTTGGACGATTTTCCTCGGCAAACACAGAGAAAACAGGCGGAATCAACCTGAACCTCGGATGGAAAAAACTGGCAGTTCTCCTGAATTTCTCTTACAGCGATTTTGGCGACCTCCGCGAAGGTAAAGTTTGCAATCCTGCTTACGGCGATTTTGGTAAACGCCACTTTTATGCAGAACGCATCAACAACAACGATATAACCGTTGCCAACGACAAGCCCTGGATTCAGAAAGGATCAGCTTATAATCAATATAATTTCCTCGGAAAAATCCTGTTCCAGCCTGGCGTAAAAAGCAAATACATACTGAACGTTCAGTATTCAAATTCGAGCAATATTCCCCGTTACGACCGGCTTACGGAGATGGCGAATGACAGTACGATGAGTTATTCCGAGTGGTACTATGGACCACAAACCCGGTTTCTGGGATCATTAAAAGCAGAATATACTCTCAATGGGGTAATCTTCGATCATGCTTCAATCATTGTCGCATACCAAAAAGTTAAGGAAGACCGTATTCAACGTGATTTTGGCAGCTCGAAAAAGAAGTTCAACCTTGAAAGTGTTGGAATAATTTCCATAAACGCTGATTTCGATAAACAACTCTGCAAAAACGACAACCTTCGCTACGGCATAGAATTCAATTATAACGATGTGATTTCCAAAGCGCACAATGAAAATATCAAGACAGGTATTTCTACCGACGACCGCGCGACCCGCTATTCTGATCAAAAAGCAAATATGATGTACTTGTCTGCTTACCTTTCAAATAACTGGAAAATTAACAGCACTTTAAAATTTTCTCAGGGCGTCAGATTTAATTACGTGACTTTAAATGCTGCATATTCTGATACCATGGTTAAAATCATGAAAATCCAGTTTGATCCGAATATTTCACAAAAGAATGCAGCGGTTAATGGGTATCTCGGACTGGTTGTCACACCAGGGAGCGACTGGAAATTCTCGATGGTTGGTTCTTCAGGATTCCGCGCCCCAAATATTGAAGACCTCACAAAGCTTAATCCTTATAGCGGCGTATCCATCAATAAAACAACGAAGACGTGCATGGTTCCCAATCCTGACCTGAAACCGGAATATTCATATAACCTTGAACTTTCAATTGCAAAGACAGTTCTTGGAAAAGTTCGTATCGAGGGTACCGGATTTTACAACTGGCTCAAGGATGCAATGGTAATCAGTCCCTTTGCATTTAGTGGGAAGGATTCAATTACCATTGATGGGAGTAATTACCAGACTCAGGCTCCGGTGAATACCGGCAGCGCGTATATTTGCGGATTACAGGGAAGCATTCTCGCACAGGTAACCCGGTCGTTTTCGATCCAAAGTAACCTGACCTACACTTATGGTTATAATGAATCCGATGGGTTGCCGCTCGACCATATTCCTCCCGTGTTTGGTATGACGTCATTTCGGCTGGAGATGAAAAAGTTCAAAGGAGATTTTTACGTAATGTATAATGGCTGGAAGCGTATTAGCCAGTATAGCGACAGCGGCGAGGATAACCAACAATATGCCACGCCCTATGGTATGCCTTCATGGTACACACTAAATCTTAAACTCAGCTACCAGATTGTGAAATATGTAAATGTTGAACTTGGGATGGAAAATATTCTTGACGAGAATTACCGGAAATTCGCCTCAGGTATCAGCAGTTCCGGAAGAAACGTAATTGTTGCATTACGCGCTAATTTGTAAGAGTTTCCAATGAATGTTGAGAACCTGAGGAATGACTAATTGTTTTCCGTCGTTGATAATAACATAATCGGCAAACGCTGATTTCTCCTCATCAGTAATCTGAAATTGCATTCTTTTGAGCGTCGAATTGCCATCAACTCCATCGCGTTTGATAACCCGGTTGATGGCAATCTCTTTTGGGCATGAAACATGAATGATTCTGTCGTATTCTGCTGCAATATTATTTTCGTAAATAATAGCAGATTCCTGGATGATATAGGGGGCTTGCTGTTTTAATTTCCAATCCCTGAAATGCTCCTTTACCCTTGGATGCAAAACCGAGTTAAGTCGGCGGAGTTCCTCTTTATTGTTAAACACCACAGATGCAAGGGCTTTCCTGTTAATCCGACTGTCGGCGGCAATTATTCCTGAACCAAATAAACCAACAATTTCATTTTTGACTTCCGGGTCGTCAAGAATTTTTTTTGATTCTTCATCAGCATAATAGACTGGAATCCCAATTGCGCCGAAAATCCCGGCAACTGTGGTTTTTCCGCTTCCAATATTTCCGGTTAGCCCTGTAATAAGCATTTGCTAATGTTTCTTTATTAATGGATCCCTGATGTTAGAATTTTTCGTCAGACTGTCGGTAATACGCAAGAGGGTGTCCCTGCCGCCAATTTGAATTTTAATAAAATCCGCAGTTGTCAACGATTGCATTCGTTTACTCACGTGCTTTTCAAATTCAAAAAAGAGGGTATCCGGAGAAACAAAAAAAACATCGTTAGGAAAACTTGATTGGGAGATAATCTCCCGCCCTATCCTGTTGGTTAATAAATAACCGGATGTTCCTTCTCCCGAATAATGTACTCGCACATTTTTCAGGCTTACGTCAAACTGACGATCTTGTTTAATCAGAAATTGCTCTGAAAAGAACTCAAAGCCCTGAAGTTTGATTTTCAAGGTAAGCATTGAGTCGGAGGCGGTGATTATCCTCAGATTGCCAGGTAAATTTGTGTAATTGAGATGATATTCAACAGAGTAATAGTAATCCTTGGAAAGCTTTACTAATATCCATAAAAAGATAGAAATAGCAAGGCAAACCAAAAAAACCGACAGTTGAACCCTGAATTTTTCACTTCGTCGTTGCCGGGCATTTCCGATGAATTCAAGGAAATCGGATTTCATCGGGAAAAGAATTACTTTTTATTTTGCCTCAATTGTTTGTGTGTTATCCATGGCAATTGCAGATTTTTCCATGCGGAGACGGACACTGTTTTCAACCTCTATAGTAACCGTGGTATCCTGAATTTCCACGATTCTGCCATGGATGCCGCCGATGGTGATTATTTTCTGCCCTTTTGCCAGGCCTTCCTTAAATTTTTTCTGATCTTTCGATTTCTTCATCTGAGGACGAATAAAAAAGAAATAGAAAACCACAATAATAAGTAACAGCGGTAGAAATGAATACCAACCCTGTTGCTGACCGCCAGTACCCTGAGGAGTCATTAAAAGAATGTTTAAAAGATTTGTCATGCAATGATTAATTAAAAATTAAAAATAAAAATTACGATTTCTTTTGAATAGGAATTATCTGAATATTCTGATTTTTTAATTCCCGGTTCATAATTTATTTTTCCCCCGCCGGATTCACCACCTGCGCCTTGATTCTGAGAATAGTAGTATTGGGCTGTGTGTTGGAAACAACAATGATATTCTTTGTTTGAAATCCCCGTCTTCCCTGGCTATTGAAGGTCACTTTTACGATCCCTTTTTCGCCCGGACGAATTGGCGCTTTGGGGTAGGAAGGTATTGTACATCCGCAGGAAGCGCTTGCTTCGGCGAGGAGCAGATCGGATTTGCCGGAATTGGTAAAGGAAAAATCAATGGATACTGTTTCACCTTCCAGAATTCTGCCAAAATCGTGTTCCGTTTCCTCAAATTTAATTACAGGAAGTACGCCCTTATCAGATGAACCGCTTGCAGAGTTCGGGTTATTCACTACATCAGCGGAAATCTGAGATTCATTATTTACCCCCTGCGTTTGACAACCAGATAATATGATGAAAAACAACAGGAAACAAAGATGTGACAGACTTTTTAAAAGCGACATAGACCTGTTTTTTAAGTGGTGCAAAGGTATGAAAATAATTCATAATTTTATGCCCATGCGAATCTACCTTATTGGGTATATGGCTTCCGGCAAATCGAGGTTGGGGCAAATTCTTGCGATGAAACTGGGTTTCACTTTTATTGATCTTGATTCTATTTTTGAGGAACGGTTCCGCATCAGTATTTCCGAATTTTTTGAAAAATACCACGAAGACGCCTTTCGGCAGATCGAACACTTATTGCTTCTTGAAACAACCAAAAGTGACAATCTTGTAGTATCAACCGGCGGAGGAACTCCTTGTTTTTTCGATAACATGCAAATCATTAAAAAGGAGGGTTTTTCGGTTTATCTTCAATTGGAGATTCCAACCATTGTTGAAAGATTGGGACAGGCAAGAAGGAAACGACCTCTGTTGAAAGATATTTCTGAAACACAAATCGGCGAGAAAATACGCCTTCATTTGATTGAACGCAGCGCATTTTATGAACAGGCAGATTTTATCCTGAAGGCGGATAACGAATCCCTGGAATATTTGATTGAACGGATTGTTGATAGATTGAATGGATTAATCACGGAGTTTTAGCAGTGCAACATTCTCCACATGCTGTGTGTGCGGGAACATATCAACCGGCTGGCATTTCTCCAAAAAATAAGTATCGCTCATCAAAGCCAAATCTCTTGACTGGGTTGCCGGGTTGCAACTTACATAAACAATTCGGGCAGGTTTGACATTAAGAATTGTCCGGACTACTTTTTCGTGCATACCGTTTCTCGGCGGATCTGTAATTACGATATCCGGTTGTCCCCGCTCTTCAATGAATTGAGGAGTCATAAGTTTTTCGACTTCGCCGGCAAAGAATTGCGTGTTGGAAATTCCATTGATCTGCGAGTTTATTTCAGCATCGCCAATAGCGGCTGCAACAGATTCGACGCCGGTCACTTTTTTTACATAAGGAGCGATGTAATTTGCAATTGTTCCGGTTCCGGTGTATAGGTCGTAAACATGTTCATTGCCTGAAAATGATGCGAATCCGGCGGCTATTCTATAAAGTTGAATTGCCTGTTGTGAATTTGTCTGAAAAAAGGAGGAAGGTCCGATCCGGAATTTTATCTCTTTTCCACCGGGCATGAATGGAGGCATGATTTCGGTAATGAAGGATTCCCCTTTGAACAGGTTAAACGCAAGGTCGTAAGTTGTGTCGTTCTTCTTAGGGTTGATAACGTAATACAGGCTTGTTATTTCCGGGAACCGGGAAGCGAGAAAATTCAGCAGCAGTTCATTTTCCGGGTCATCATTGCGAAAAACCATGATTACCATCAATCCGCCGGCATTGGTATTGCGAATAATCAGGTTCCGGAGTAATCCCTGCCATACCCGTACATCATAAAAAGAGAGATGATGTTCCAGTGCATATTTTCTAACTTCATTCCTGATGGCATTCGAAGGATTTTTCTGATGATAACAATATTGAATATCAACTACTTTATCGAAAAACTGAGGAATATGAAACCCCAAAGCATGGGTATCGGTAGAACCTTTTTCGTCGTTCTTATCATCATCGGTGAGCCACCTGTGATTTGAAAAGGTAAAATCCAGCTTGTTCCGGTAAAAAGTGGTTTCAGGCGCTGGAATAATGGGCAGTATCAATGGATTTTCTATTTTACCAATTCTGGTAAGGTTGTCGAAAACCTGTTTTTGTTTGTAAAAAAGCTGTTCCTCATATTTCATATTCTGCCATCGGCATCCGCCGCAAAGACCGAAATGGGCGCAGTGTGGCGACATCCGTTTTTGTGAATATTCCCTGATTTGAACGGCTTTTCCTTCGAGATATCTTTTTTTCTTTTTAATTAGTTGCACATCAACAACATCTCCGGGAACCACAAACGGAACGAAGATGATTTTATCGCCGATCTTGCCAACAGCCATTCCCTCGGAGCCGGCGTCAATTATTTCAACGTTTTCGTAGATCATTTCTGTAATTTCAGGATAAATCGCCTTCAACAGGCTTCGGGAGCAGATAAGTTGCAAGAACCATAAACAGATCATCTTTTTTGAAAGGTTTCGACAGATAATCATCCATTCCTGATGCAATGCATTTATCACGGTCGCCAGGCAGGGCTATTGCGGTCAGCGCTATAATAGGCGTTCGTTTTCCGGCGCCTTCAATTTCCCGAATTGCCATTGTAGCCTCAAATCCATCTTTCAGAGGCATGTGAACATCCATAAAGAGAAGATCAATTTTGTTATTGCGAAATTTTTCAACCGCTGCATTGCCATCGGAAGCCATCAGCACAGTGGCGCCTGTTTTCAACAACATCACACTTAACAACTTCATGTTGATTACATTATCTTCGGCTATAAGAATGGTAACCTGCGGACCGAAGTGAATTTCATTAGGTATGCTGACAGCAGGTTGAATTGGAGTTTTTTTGTGTTCAGGCTTCCCCTTCATTAGAAATTCATACATATCTTTCATTTTCACCGGTTTGGTAAGAAACTGATCAACGCCAAGCTCCTTTCTGGATTGAACAATATGGTCTTTATCAACGGAAGAATGAAGAAAAATGATTGGATTTTCATTGAAGAGCATTCGGTTTCTAATGGTATCTGCAACTTCAACGCCATCCATAACCGGCATGTGCATATCGAGAATAACCAAATCAAATTCCTTTTTATCAACAGCAGCCTGTTCCAGAATTTTGAAGGCGTCATTACCGTTTTCACAGGTTTCAGCTTCGATTCCCCAATAAGCCAGCATGTCGGTCATAATTTTCAGATTGGTCAGATTATCGTCCACAACAAGAATCTTTTTAATCTCTTTATTTGGCGAAAGCACACGTTGTTCGTCAACAGATCCCATCGTAAGCGGAATTGTAAAACTGAAGGAGCTTCCAATGCCTGGCTGACTTTCAACCACCAGTTCTCCTCCCATAATTTCCGTTAGTTTTTTCGAAATGGATAAGCCAAGTCCGGTGCCGCCATATTTTCTGGTTGTGGAATTATCTGCCTGGGAGAACTGATCGAATATCTGAGACAATTTCTCAATGGCGATACCGATACCTGTGTCTTTCACGCTGAACCTGATAAAATGCGGCTGAGAAGGGTCAGTGGGACGTACAATGCACATTGCCGAAACGAAAATTTCGCCAAAACTTGTGAATTTCACGGCATTGCTGATTAAATTCACAAGAATTTGCCTGATTCTCAATGGATCGCCAATGAATCGTTCGGGCATACCCGGTTCAATTTCACATAATAATTCAATATTTTTTTCAAAGGCTTTCACTGTTAATATTTCCACGCTTCGTTCAACAACTTCATAAATATTAAATTCAACATGCTCAATTTCAAGTCGACCAGCTTCTATCTTTGAAAAATCGAGGATGTCGTTAATGGTGTCGAGTAAGAGATAAGCCGAAGTTTGAATTGATTGCAGGTAATCGCGTTGACTCGCAGAAAGATTGGTGGTAAGCGCTAATTCCGTCATCCCGATTACGCCATTCATTGGCGTGCGAATTTCATGGCTCATGGTGGCAAGAAACTCCGATTTAGCTTTATTTGCAACTTCGGCGTCTTCTTTGGCTTTAACCAGCGCCATTTCAATCTTTTTTCGTTCTGTGATGTCAATCAGAATTGCCATTACTGCCGGTTCATGATCATACATTATGTTGGCGCTTCGGATGATAACATCCTTGATTTCACCTTTTGTCGTGATTGCCTGTATCTCATAATCCGATACCT
>JAPLDO010000173.1 GCA_026391715.1 Bacteroidota bacterium | reverse complement strand
TACCAAACCCGATTTCAAGAATTCTTATTTGCGTTGTTTCCTTAGTTTTCGCCGCCCTTGCAGTTTCCAGGAAATGAACAAAACCGCATTTGATGAAAATATGCAAGGATTCTCCAACAGCCCCAAAAGTTGAATGGTAATGTTGGTTCAAATCCCGACAAAAAATGGTGTCGGAACCATCGGCAGTTCTAACAATTTTTAGATCCATAAATGAATGGGTAATTTTTGGCGATGAAAAAATAATTCCGCAACTTACCAGCTTACCAACTTACCAACTACCATATCCTCGGATACTTATTCGGATTATATTCGTGCATCATTTCATAGATCATCTCGAATACATCCTCTGCATTTGGATTGGAGAAATAGTCGCCGTCATTGGTATAGGCAGGTCTGTGATCGTTTGCGGTTAAGGTGCGCGGCTGAGCGTCGAGGTAACGAAAGCCTCCCTGTTCTTCAAGTACTTTTTGCATCATGAAGGCTGTGGCGCCACCGCTTCCGTCTTCATCAAAGAAGAGGATTTTATTGGTTTTCATCAGGGATTTCAGTATTTCGTGGTTGATGTCGAATGGCAGGAGAGTTTGAACGTCAATCAGTTCAACGGAAATGCCGAAATCGTTGATTTGAGGAATCGCTTCCTCTGCAATTTTAACGCACGACCCATAAGTAACCAGAGTGATATCGGAACCTTCGTGCAATATTTCAGGAACTCCGAGAGGGATCCGGTAATTCCCAATATTAGCGGGCATTTGTTCCTTCAACCGGTAACCGTTCAGGGGTTCAATAACAAGTCCGGTATCATCGGAGGCAATCATAGTATTGTAAAAACCTGCCGCCTGAGTCATATTCCGGGGAACCATGACATAGATGCCGCGGATAGAATTGATGACCATGCTGAGTGGCGATCCTGAATGCCAGATACCGACAAGACGATGTCCGCGGGTACTGATGATAAGCGGAGCTTTTTGTCCGCCAACCGTGCGGTATTGGGTGGTCGCAAGGTCGTCGCTCATCACCTGGAGACCATAGAGGAGGTAATCGAAATACTGAATTTCAGCAATCGGGCGCAAACCGCGCAAAGCCATTCCCAGACCCTGTCCGATGATCGTCGCCTCACGGATACCTGTATCGGAAATCCTGGTTTCGCCATATTTCACCTGCATTCCCTCAAGGGTTTGGTTCACGCCCCCGATCTTCCCAACATCTTCGCCAAAAATCAATGCCAACGGGTTGTTTTTAAACAAGACGTCGTAGTTGGCATTCAGCACTTCGCGCCCGGTGACTACCGGGGAATTTTCATTATAAACCGGCAGAATACCTGCTACCTTCAGCGCGCTTTGTTCCGATTCGCTGTAAAGATGGGAACTGTATCTCTTTGCATTGAGAACTCGTTGCTCAGCCATCCATACGTCGAGATCGGCTTTCATCGGTTTTTTCATGCTACATGAGGTACAGACGTCGCGCATGATTTTTTTTGCCGACGATATGATGTCTTTGCGGATCGGTTCGGCAATTGCTTCCAGGTCGGCAACGATTTTATCAATTCTTGCCTGTTTTTTACATGGGCAGTGCGTAGTTTTTACAACGCTGACAAGATGCTCGCGTTCCGCTTTGAAAGGGTCAAGAAATGCTTTATATCCGCGATCACGGGCGCTTTTTGCGGTTTTCAGCGATTGAATTTCAATGATGTCCAGCTCCTCTGCTGTTGCAATTTTTTCCTCAAGAATCCACTTGCGCATCAGCGGGATGCAGTCGTGATCCTTTTCCCACGTCAACCGTTCTGCTGATTTGTAGCGTTCATGCGATCCTGAAGTAGAATGTCCAAGCGGCTGGGTTAATTCCGTTACATGAAAAACTACCGGAACCTGTTCGCTGCGACAAACTGCAATACCTTCTTCATACATCTCATATAATCCTGAATAATCCCAGCCGCAGCAGGTGTAAAGTCTGATTCCGGGTTTATCTCCATCAGCTACAAACCCTTTCAGCAATTCACTTATACTCTCTTTAGTAGTCTGATATTTCTTGGGAACGGAAATTCCATAACCATCATCCCATACAGAAAGCGCAAGTGGAACCTGCAAAACACCTGCGGCATTTATGGTTTCAAAGAAATGTCCTTCTGATGTTGAGGCGTCGCCGATTGTTCCGAAAGCGACTTCGGCGCCTCTTACTGTAAATCTTTTTGCCGAATCCCACATTTCAGGGCTGTTTTTGTAAACCTTTGAAGCCAGCGCCAGACCCAGCAAACGCGGCATTTGTCCTGCGGTAGGAGAGATATCGCCGGAAGAATTTTTCTGTTTTGTGAGGTCTTTCCATTCTCCTTTTTCATCGAGGCTGCGCGTGGCAAAGTGCGAATTCATCAACCGACCGCCATTGTCGGGATTACGATTTAAGTCGGTATCACCATACAACTGGGCAAAAAATATGTCGAGGTTTGATAGTCCTGCCGCCATCATAAACGTCTGATCGCGATAATAACCAGATCTCCAATCGCCATCCTTGAAAAATTTGGCCATCACGATCTGCGGAATCTCTTTACCATCGCCAAAAAGACCAAAATTTGCCCTGCCTCCCAACACTTCTCTTCTGCCAATTATACTTACCT
>JAPLDO010000010.1 GCA_026391715.1 Bacteroidota bacterium | reverse complement strand
CCTTCATTTCCGCCTTCTTTTCCAAGGTCAATCACCCAATCGGCACATTTGATCACTTCGGGGTTATGTTCAATAACGAGGATGCTGTGACCGTTGCTGATCAACGATTCGAAAGCTATCAGAAGTTTTTTTATGTCATGGACATGAAGCCCGGTTGTTGGTTCATCAAATATGAAAAGGGTTGGTTTTTCGCTGGTTCCTTTTGTCAGGAAAAAGGCAAGTTTGATGCGTTGCGCTTCACCGCCCGACAAGGTGCTTGAGGATTGTCCAAGCCTCAGATAACCAAGTCCTACATCCTGAAGTGGTTTAAGTCGCGCAAGAATATGTTTTTCATGGGCGCCGGGTTTTGTCGCCTTTTGGAAAAAGCTCATGGCTTCATCAACCGTCATATTCAGAATGTCCACCACCGATTTTCCGCAGTATTTGATATCAATTACCTCGTCCTTAAATCGTTTTCCCTGGCAGGCTTCACAGGGTAGCGAGAGATCTGCCATGAACTGCATTTCAATTTTTACAACGCCTTCACCCTCGCATTCATCACAACGCCCGCCTTCGATATTGAAGGAAAAATAGCCTGGTTTATACCCTCTGACGCGGGCAAGTTGCTGATCGGCAAACAGGTCGCGGATTTCGTCAAATGCTTTTATATAGGTTGCCGGATTTGACCGGGATGAACGGCCTATCGGGTTCTGGTCAACCATTTCAACCCCGCCAAGGCGATTAAAATCGCCTTCAAGTCCATCGAACTTACCGGTTTTATCGCCATAGCCTCCCTGAATCTTTTTTAAAGCCGGGAATAAAATTCGTCGGATCAATGAAGTTTTCCCTGAGCCACTTACCCCGGTTACTACTGTAAAAATATGAAGAGGGATTTTTACATTCAAATATTTCAAATTGTTTTCACGGGCGCCTTTAATTTCAATAAATTCTATCCATTTCCGCCTTACTGATGGTATTTCAATACGTTGATGATTGTTTAAATATTGCGCTGTCAGGCTTATGCTGTCTTCATTAAGTTCACGAAAATCGCCCTGGAACACAATTTCTCCGCCCTGATGACCTGCCAGAGGTCCTATGTCAATAATCTGATCGGCGGCGCGAATGATCTCTTCATCATGCTCAACAACAATAACCGAATTGCCAAGATCGCGAAGCCGGAAAAGTACTTTTATCAACTGCTGTGTGTCGCGCGGATGCAGTCCGATGCTCGGTTCATCAAGGATATACATGGAACCGACAAGATTGCTTCCGAGAGCTGTTGCAAGGTTTATACGCTGCGATTCACCTCCCGATAGCGAAGATGACAACCGGTTCAGCGTGAGGTATCCCAAACCAACGTCATTCAAAACTTCGAGCCGGTTATTGATTTCTATCAGCAGTCTTTTTGCAACGGCTATCTCAAAATCATTCAGTTCAAGGTTTTTGCAAAAAGCGGTCAGTTCTGTTACCGGCATCAGCGCCAAATCACTTATAGATTTACTGTTGATTTTAACGTTGGATGTATCTTTTCTCAGTCGGGTGCCTTTACAGTCGGGACAAACGGTTTTTCCGCGGTACCTCGACATCATCACGCGGTACTGGACCTTGAAATTCTGGCTTTCAACAAATTCAAAAAACTGGTTTAATCCTTTAAAATATGAGTTTCCTGTCCAAAGTAATTCTTTCTGCTGTGGCGTGAGTTCCTGGATTGGCTTATGGATTGGAAAATCAAATCTGTATGCATTAATAAGGAGTTCAGACTGCCATTCATTCATCTTTTCACTTCGCCAGCAGGCAATAGCGTTTTCATAAACCGATAGGCGTTTATTGGGTATCACAAGGTCTTCATCAATGCCGATTACACTTCCATAACCTTCACAGGCTTTACAGGCGCCAAAAGGATTGTTGAAACTGAAAAGGTTCTCCGATGGTTCTTCAAATGCGATTCCATCCGCCTCAAAGCGGTTTGAAAAGGAAATTCTGCCGGCTTGTCCGCTATCTGATTCAACCATACAATGCCCATGTCCTTCGAAGTAAGCTGTTTGAACCGAATCGGCAATCAGAGGCGGTAACTCTTCATCATTTTTGTCCAGCGAAAACCGGTCAATCAAAATATGAAGTTCTTTGATTTTTTTCGGAGGATTGCCGATGATCTCATCCAGTCGCATGATAACGCCGTCAATCATCAACCTTGTAAATCCTTGTTGCATCAGCACATTGCATCTAACGATCAAATCATTGTCGTTTGCATTCCATTGGATTGGTGAAAATATACTAATGCGGCTTTCGGCAGGTAGCGCCAGAAGATAATCAACTACGTCGGTTACGGCATCGCGTTTCACAAGATTTCCCGAAACGGGGGAATATGTTTTACCGATCCTGGCATAGAGCAGCTTGAGATACTCATAGATTTCAGTGGAAGTTCCTACTGTCGATCTGGGATTTGAGGTGTTTACCTTTTGTTCAATGGCAACAGCCGGAGAAATCCCCTTGATATAATCCACGTCGGGTTTACTCATTCTCCCAAGGAATTGCCTGGCATAAGCGCTCAGGCTTTCAACATATCTGCGCTGACCATCGGCGTATAATGTATCGAATGCAAGAGATGATTTCCCCGAACCGGATAAACCCGTGATAACCACAAATTTGTTTCGGGGAATGGCAAGACTGATATTTTTCAGATTATTTACCCTGGCGCCTTTAATGATGATAAAGTCACGAGGATCAAGGGTTTCCGGGTTCATCAACTGTTAAATTATTCTAATAATTTGGCAAAATTAGAAAGAAAACTTGCTTTTTGGTTTTTTTTATTTATTTTTGCTGCACACTTGGGAACCAAATCCCATAATCCACTCACCCGCGTAGGTAAAAAAAGCCGTTACGCATAACAACAGGAGGAACACTATCGATTAGACTTCTACTCTTTTTTACCTAAAAAAGGAGCCACCATGCAAGCCAACGTCCTTAGTGACCAGGATTTAATCGGCAGATATATTGCCGGACATGAATCCGCCCTTGAACAGTTGATCCGTCGCCATAAAAACAGAGTGTTTGCCTATATCCTTATGGTTGTTAAGGATAAAGAGCTGGCCGAGGATCTGTTTCAGGATACTTTTATTAAAGTAATCAATACTTTCCGTTCCGGGCAGTATAAAGAGGAAGGAAAATTCATCCAATGGGTGATGCGAATATCTCACAACCTCATTATTGACTATTTCCGAAAGGCAAAGCGTATTCCTATTATTGAGAACAACGATGAATTCGACATCTTTGATATAGTCAGAATCCCGGTTGAATCAGTGGAAGATCAGTTGATTACCGAACAAATCCACAAGGATGTGAAAAACCTTATCGAGTATCTTCCAAAAGAACAAAAAGAAGTATTGGTTATGCGACATTATGGCGATATGAGTTTCAAGGACATCGCCGAGGTGACACAGGTCAGTATAAATACCGCGCTTGGAAGAATGCGCTATGCCCTGATTAATCTCAGGAAGCTCGTGAAGGAGAATGATGTTATACTTTCTGTTTAGCTGGTAAGCTGGTAAGCCGGTAAGTTGGTAAGGGGATTTTTTTTCAACGGATAAAATATTGGAGCAAAAGAGACGTTTTTTAGTTATGAATTTCATTTCAAACCAAAAAACGGCCTATGAAGCGAACTGCTACTTTTTATTCCTTGATTTCAAGTCAATCAAAGATAAACAATTCTTCTGCTGAAACAGGAAGAAGACGTAAGATAGTTTCTCCCAGTGAATCGGTGATCAGCAACATACTCGGTTATTCAAAAGCTCTCGCTGTACTCAAAACACATGAATCCGGATACTTAAACCTGGTGATGAACTAAATAAAAAACCCCGTTGAGGCGGGGTTTTTTTATTATATTTCGTTCATTGTTAGTGACGTTCTTCTTTAATACGGGCTTTTTTACCTTGTAATCCACGTAAATAGTAGATACGGGCACGACGTACAACTCCATGCTTGTTTACTTCAACCTTGTCAATGAACGGAGAAGTGCATGGGAAAATACGCTCAACGCCAATATTCCCGGAAATTTTCCGCACAGTAAAGGTTTCGTTCAATCCTTTGCCTGCACGTTGTAGCACAACACCCTGGAAAGTCTGAATACGCTCTTTGTTTCCTTCCTTGATTTTATAATGCACCGTTACAGTGTCTCCTGCTTTAAAAGAGGGCAATTCATTTTTCTGAATAAATGTCTCCTCGACAAATTTCATTATTTCCGCTTTGTTCATGGTTTTCGTGTAATTAGATCAGTTACTCGTTAAAAAGTTTGCAAATATATGAGTTTTTTTTGAAATAAAAAGGAGAAGTGTACAAAAAGGAATAATTCAGGTTAGGGCATACACATGACCATTTTTTTTGTTGTGATGAAATCTGGTGTTTGCAGCCGGTAAAAGTAAATTCCAGGCTCAAGTCCCATCTTAAGCAAGTCAATTCCCTCTGCATACTTTCCTGCTGGCAGGTTTTTCCTGTGGAGGAGTTCTGCAACAGTTTTTCCACTACAATCAAGCAGGGTCAGTGTGACTTCGGATGGGCGGATTAGCCTGAATGACATATAGGTAAAGCTGGAAGCGGGATTCGGGTAATTCTGTTCCAGGCATGCGGGGATAGCCGGCTCCAGTTCCGGAGAGTGCAAATAACCGGCCGAATCTACGATGGCCAACATCATGCTCAGGATCCCTTCGTACATATGTGTCCAGACGGGCCTCACCCTGTTGTTCACGGCCGAAATGGCGGTGTAATCACCAAAAAATATTGAAGGGTTTGGGATGAAGGGCTTTTCGCTTATTTTAAAATTCTGAAAAGATTCCCCTCCGTCCCTTGAAATAGCGAGGTAAACATCAGTATTTAGGTCGTTGTAGTTTCTGCGATCATAAAAAACGAAGTACAGGAAACCTGTTGACTGGTCAACTGTCATGGAACTCATAAATTGATGCCGGTTTGAGGAATCATTATTTACAAGTTTGGGCGACGACCAGGTTTGCCCGCCATCAGTTGATTTCGACAGGAAGATATCAGTGTTGTTAACCCCATTTTTCTGGTCTGACCAGTTTATATAAATATTGCCTCGATATGGGCCGTTGCTGAAGTCACAGCAGGTCACCGGCATTCCATTGCAACTGTATAAGCCAGGGACATCAAATGACCAACCATGATAAAGTGTCGAAACTGTGATATTCCCGGATGGCCAGGTAATACCTCTGTCGGTTGATTTGGCAAATACCAGGCCGGCCGGTCCCGACCATGAAATATATATCTCCCCATTCGGCCCGATGACCGGGAAAGCGCCTTCAACGGTGTTGCTGCTGTCGAGGCAATCACCTGCCACTTTGTTGATTCTGAGAGGCTCACTCCAGGTTAGTCCGCCATCTGCCGATCCTGAAAATAAAATGTTTGAACTGTCCGAGGGCTTTGTGCTGCCATACTTGTCAAACTGTGTCCAGCAGACATACACATTATTTGATTTTGGATCCGCCACAGCCCAGCTTTTATCCTGATGCCTGATTCCATTCAGCCCAGTGTAGGAACCATCGCTCCATGAATGTCCGTTATCGGTTGATTTCTGGCATACGATGCGATCGAGCAAGGAGGCAGATGGCGGTCCGGAAAGATGGAAATAGTAGAAATTTCCGGCGCTGTCGGCAATAATGCATGGATCGCCGTAAACACCATAGGAGGAGGTCATCTCGGCAACCGTCCAGGTAAGACCATAATCGGAAGAGTAGTACAATGCTTTGATGTTCGCTCCGGCTACCATGATGTTGGGCGATTTCTGACTGATGCAGACAGAGGGTTCGTTCGGAAAATTTAAGGCGCTTATAAACACGTTTGGGATCTGTGCCCGGGATCCCGAAAGAATAAAAAACATAAACAGTGGAATGATCAGACGTCTCATATGTTGATGTTTATTTTTACAAATCGGTCAAGTGTTTCATATCGAGTTAAACGAAGTTGGTCAAATCCTCCTCTTGTTTTCATTAACGCATTTGCATTTTCGGTTCCCTATAACATTTTTTCACGCAAGGCATGTGAAAAAATGTACGCGGCAGAATGCCCTTACTCCTCCATCAACCCAGGCCTCCGCTCCCTTGTCCGCTCCACCGCCTGCTCATATTTCCATTTGGCAATCTCTTTATCATTTCCGGAAAGCAGAATATCGGGCGCTTTCAGACCTCGGAAATCGTAAGGCCTGGTATAAACCGGCGGCGATAGCAGGTTATCCTGATAGGAATCGGAAAGCGCCGATGTTTCATCGTTCAAAACACCCGGAATAATTCGCACAATAGCATCAGTAAGTACCATGGCTGCCAGTTCGCCGCCGGAGAGTACATAATCGCCGATGGAAATTTCGCGTGTAATGAAATTTGTGCGGATGCGCTCATCAATGCCCTTGTAGTGGCCACAAAGGATTAACAGATTCTGACAAGTAGAAAGTTGATTAGCCACTTTCTGATTCAGCAGTTCTCCGTCAGGACTGAGGTAGATAACCTCGTTATAGAATGTTTTGGATTGTAATTCTTCGATACACTTAACTACCGGTTCCACCATCATCACCATGCCAGCGCCGCCGCCAAACGGATAATCATCAACGTTTTTGTGTTTGCCGGCAGCCCAGTCGCGGATGTTATGAAGGTGGATTTCGACATGCCCTTTCGTTTGAGCGCGTTTCAGAATTGAAAGACTGAATGGTCCTTCAAACATCTCCGGAAACAATGTTAAAATATCAACCCGCATTTTTCCTATTTTACAATCACCTCCAACCCATCATAAGCCAGCTTCACAAAATCAGGCAATTTTTTATTAACATCTTCATGGAGTCCAACAAAATGGCTTAAATGGGTAAGGTATCCGGCTTCAGGATTCAGTTTTTTTAAAATATCTACAGCTTCACCGACAGAGAAATGAGAAACATGTTTTGAGTTTCTAAGTGCATTAAGAACGATCACTTTTGAGCCTTTAACTTTCTCCAGTTCTTCGTCGCTGATAAAACTTGCATCGGTGATGTAGGTGAAATCTCCAATCCTGTATCCGGTAACAGGTAGTTTTTCATGTATCGCCCTGATTGGGATGAATTCAATGCCCTGAATAGAAAATGGCTTATCGTCAATAGCATGAATAGTAAGTTGTGGAGCTCCAAAATAACGGGTTTCGGAAAAAATGTAAGGAAACTCAATTCTGATGGCTTCCATAACCTGCGCTGTGCCATAAATGTCAATCTTTTTGTTCAGCACGTAATTGAAAGCGCGGACATCATCCAGTCCGGCAATGTGGTCGCGGTGTTCATGTGTGAAAATCACCGCATCAAGGTTGAGAACCTGCTCACGGAGCATCTGGTGGCGAAAATCGGGTCCACAGTCAATGACAAAAGTGAGTCCATTCACTTCGACCATGGCCGAGGTCCGCATCCGTTTATCCCGCTGATCTGTGGAAATACAAACGGGACAGTCGCAAGTGATCACCGGCACTCCTATGGAAGTCCCGGTTCCCAGGAAGGTGACCTTTATTGGCGGATTTGTTGTTTTTGACATTAAAATATCAGTTCATCCACCTGGTTGCGGTCGATGGTAAGTTGTTTTTTTAAATCCTCGGTGGTTGCAAGGGACCGTTCCTCGCGAATCCTTTTATGGAAGAGTAAAGTAACCATCTGCCCGTCAATATTTCCGTAATTTTCGAGCAGATGTACTTCTACCAGTGTATCAATAGGTGATTCTTCATTTTTCCGGATAAAACACATGGCTCTCGAAAAGCAATCATCGCCCACAACGGTAACGGCAAAAACACCGTTTGGCGGAACCAGTTTGCACTCCTCCTCGATTTTCACAGAGTAACATGGAAAACCGATCTCTTCAAGAATTGGGCTGCTTTTGCTCATCTGCCCCATTATGATATACTGGTGGTCGAGATAGGCATTGGCTTTCTGAATATTGCCATCATGTATTGCCTTTCTGATCTTTGTTGAGCTTACCGATTCGTTTTGAATATCCTGTTCGGCAATTTCTTCTACCTCAAAACCATTGGTAGTTCCAAGTATTTTCAGCGCTTCATAATCACCTTCACGGTTATGACCAAAATGATGGTTAAAGCCAATTACAATCTTTCGCGCATGAAGTTTACTGAGCAAAATATCGCGGACAAATTCCATAGAACTTATCCTGGAAAACTCAAGCGTAAAGTTAACAATGATGAGGTTATCGAGACCTGCTTTACGAAGCAGATGGATTTTTTCACGTTGTGAACTGATCAGAAACAGACCTTTTCCGGCTGTTTCCGGATAAAGAATTTTGCGGGGATGAGGATGAAAAGTTATCAGAACAGTTTCACCGCCGATTTCCGAAGCAATGTTTTTCAGGCGCTGAAGAATTACTTTGTGTCCAACATGCACGCCGTCAAACGACCCTGTAGTAACAACCGCATTACGGATTTCACCTACATTGTCAAAATCATGGAATATCTTCACAGTATTTTTCTATTTATAACGTTCATCATTCTTTTTCGCAAAAAAAGCAACCTTTTCGAGCGAGG
>JAPLDO010000158.1 GCA_026391715.1 Bacteroidota bacterium | reverse complement strand
ATCCTGATGAGTTGGCAACAACAGATAACCGGAACGACGATATCGAAAAAAGAAAAATTCTTGATTCTGCGGTCAATTCATTACCGGGAAATCAAAAAATAGCGTTCATTTTGAATAAGTATGAAGAGTTGACTTATAAAGAAATAACTGAGATAATGAATCTTTCTCTATCTTCGGTCGAATCTCTTATTTTCAGGGCAAAGATGAACCTGCAAAAGAAATTAGTGCATTATTTTTCGGAATATTCTACAAATAATTAACCAAAATGGATTGTCTTTTCGTTCGTGAACATCTTTTTTCCTACAGGGAAAAACAGCTTTCAGAGAAGGAAAATAAAGCGTTTGAAGATCATCTTCATTCCTGCGGAGAGTGCTACCGGATTGTTGCCGGTTTCCAGGCAGTCGCAGCCCTCATTGACCAAAAAAAAGCAGATGAAGCCAGTCCGTTCATTCGTACCCGCACAATTCAACGAATCGAATCGGCTCTGGAACAATCGAAAGAAACTGTAAATCCTCTTTTTCGGAGGCGACTTCAACCTGTTATCCTTTCATTGTTATTGCTGATTTCTGTGGCAATTGGCTTCTCAATCGGTATTCAAATAAACTCAAAGTTTACGAAAAACAATGAACATAATCTTGAAATTCAGGACATGAAATCGGGTCTCTCTATCGCGGATTTTATTGATGAGGATTATATGCTTTTTACCAATCATTAAAAAACATGCCATGAACTTTTTTTCAAAAAACCAATATGTATTATGGTTTCTGATTTTTCTGGTTGTGATAATTCTCTCGGCTTTTATCACTTTAATTGTGTTCTTTTCAAACAAATCAACAATAGTCCAAAATCAACCGGCGGAAAACGCGTGCAATGCATTCAGGAACGAATTGGCTTTATCTCCCGCTCAATCTGAAAAGGTTGAAATTATTCTTGCAGAATACAGAAATTCAACTGACGCCATTGTTGCAGATATAAGAAACCACCGCATTCTTATCCTTGATGAACTGGCAAAAAAGAAACCTGACACTACACTTTTAAACAGTTATGTGGAAGAAATAAGCTCCTTGCAGAAACGGATGCAAAAAGCTTCTGTAAACCAGTATCTGGCTTTGAAGGAAATCTGCACTCCTGTTCAATGTCAAAGGCTTTCCACAATTTACTATGAATTATATGGTTATCAGGGTCAGGGTAAAGGCGAAGGTAAAGGCCGCCGGTATCGTGGAGGGCGTGGACAATAAAATTAAATTTTCAGTTAGTTTTTTATAGAAATCGGAACAATTGCGATTGCTGTCCGCTTTTGTTCAATCAGCAATCTTCATTTCACCTTGTTCAAAGTGAAATGATTGGGTTTTGCGGTTTCACGCTGATTTCCTACCTTTGTTGTTCCAAAATTAACAGAACTATGAGCAATTTTATTGGTATTCGTCATGAGGATAAATACAAACTTGAGCGAAGGGCGCCACTTACTCCCCGGCATGTTGCCCGACTTGTAAAACAGAAAAAACTTGACATCATTGTACAGTCCTCCGACAAGCGAATATTTTCGGAAGAGGAGTATATCAGGGCTGGCGCCAAAATAGCCAAAGATTTGAAAAAGTGTTCGGTAATTTTCGGCGTAAAAGAGATGCCGGTTTCATTTTTTGAGCCGGAAAAGACGTACGTTTTTTTCGCACATGTTGTAAAGGGGCAGGCTTATAACATGGAGATGCTCCGGCGGATGATGGAACTGAATTGCAACCTTATTGACTACGAAAAAGTTGTTGATGAGCAGGGGAAGCGATTGATTTTTTTCGGCAGATACGCTGGAATGGCTGGCATGATAAACTCTTTGTGGGCGCTCGGATTGAGGCTAAAAGAGTCAGGATACAGCTCAAAACTGGTGAAACTTAAACAGGCTCACCGGTATCATTCTCTTACCGAAGCCAAAGATGATATTTCTACTATAGGTCAGTTAATTGCCGAGAATGGAATTCCACACGAACTCAGACCATTTGTTATTGGTTTTACCGGATACGGAAACGTATCGCAGGGAGCTCAGGAAATTATCGGACTTTTACCTGTTAAGGAGATTTCTCCCGAAAAGTTGCTTGAACTTCACAGTCGTAAAAAATTACCCGACAATATACTTTACAAAGTCATTTTCAAAGAGGAAGATCTCGTAGAACATAATGAAGGCGAACCTTTCGACCTTCATGATTATTATGCCAACCCTCATGATTACCACAGTAAATTCGAAAAATATATTCCGTACCTCTCAATGCTGATCAATTGCATCTATTGGGATAAGCGATACCCCCGACTTGTTACAAAAGAG
>JAPLDO010000164.1 GCA_026391715.1 Bacteroidota bacterium | reverse complement strand
CTTTCAAGCCATGTCGCCGGCAACCTGATTGACCGGATAGCGAAGGAAACCATCTCTGTTTTTGATGTCCGGAAGATCAAGTCGGGAAACAGGTTTGCCAGAATTGTTTCAAAGGATACATTGAAGCAAACCCTATGTTTTATCTATGAGATCAACCCGATTGATTTCGTTGTTTACGATTTCAGAGATTCCATGAAAGTTTACCGGGATAAAAAAACAGTTACCCGCGTGATAAAGACTTCCACTGGAACTATCAGCAGTTCGCTTTGGAACTGTTTTATTGAAAATAAGCTGGATGTAAACCTTGCGCTCGCTCTTTCCGATGTGTATGCCTGGACGGTAGATTTTTACAGCCTTCAGAAGGGTGATAATTTCAAGGTGATTTACGAAGAAGTTTATGTTGAAGAAAAGTTAGTTGGGATTGACCGGATTCTTGCTTCGAAATTTCAAAGCGGCGGTAAGAATTTTTACGCATATCATTTTGAGCAGAATGGCAAAGGAGAATATTTCGATGAAAATGGACAGAGCCTTCAGCGTTCATTTTTAAAAGCCCCATTGAAGTTTTCCCGAATCAGCTCGCGGTTCAGTCGGTCGCGTATGCACCCAATTCTGCGTATTGCTCGTCCTCACTATGGAGTTGATTATTCTGCGCCGCGAGGCACGCCTGTGGTTGCGCTTGGTGAAGGACGAGTGAACCAACTTGGTTTTCATGGCGGTTACGGTCGTTTTATAAGTATCAGGCACAATTCGGTTTATACCACAACTTACGCGCACTTGTCGGGTTACGCTAAAGGATTGAGTACCGGATCGCATGTAACGCAGGGACAAATTATCGGTTTTGTTGGCAGTAGCGGACTTTCAACCGGTCCGCACCTTGACTTCCGGGTTTACAGGAATGGAAACCCCACAGATCCTTTGAAAATGGTATCGCCTCCCTCAAAACCGGTGGATCCGGCAAACCTTCAGAAATTCAAACAAATGGTTGCCACTATGAATAAACAAATAAGCTTCCGGTAATTTGAATTTTTGAAAATCAAATAAATTATTCCAACTTATCAACTTACCAACTTCCCAACTTACTACCTGAATAACTTCATTATATCCTGCCCGTTTGCAAATATCAGGAGTCCAAATAGGATAACCATCCCAACGATTTGGGCATACTCCATGAATTTATCGCTGGGTTTACGTCTGAAAATAATCTCATAGAAGAGAAACATGACGTGCCCGCCGTCGAGCGCCGGTATGGGAAGAATATTTAAGACTGCCAGCATGATGGATAGAAAGGCAGTGAGCGACCAGAATGCCGACCAATCCCAGGTTGACGGGAAAATACTGCCTATAGTGATAAAACCGCCAACCGATTCATAAGCTTTTTCCTGTGAAAACAGAAGTTTCAGCGACTTGATATAATTGCCGGCGCCGTCGAATGCCTTTACAGTTCCCGCCGGAATTGCGGTAAACAGGTTGTAATGCTTTTCTTTGAAGGTCAAAGTTGAAGTAGGCGATTTTGCCTGAACGCCGATTAAACCAGCCTCCGGCACATCTACCGACAGATGCAACGTATCACTACCGCGAATAACGGCAACTTTAATCTGCTGGTTTTTATGCTTTTGAATAAAGGCGCGAAACTGATCATAAAATGGCGTTAGTGAGTCATTAATTCCGATGATCTGATCATTTACCTTTATGCCTGCTTTTTTTGCGGCTGATCCTGGCGCGAAATCCCCAACAATAAATGGAAATCTGAAGGAAATGAAATCGGGCGATTTATGCTTAATCAATCTGCTGATAAACCCGACGGGAATCTGAATGTCCATCGCGCTGTCGCCTCTGATAATCTGAACGTTTTTGGCTTCTTCGAGTATAATAGTCTTTGGAATTGCAGCAAAATCATCAACCGTTTTATGTGCAACCGACACGATTTTATCGCCGTTCCTAAGTCCCATATCATATCCCAGCGAATCAACCGTTATTCCATATTTCACCCCTGATACAGGCAGATATTGTTCGCCCCACATAGTTAGCATTGCCACGTAAATTACGATTGCCAGAATCACATTAACGGTTACGCCGCCCAACATGATTATCAGTCGCTGCCATGCCGGTTTTGAGCGAAATTCCCAGGGCTGGGGAGGTAGTTTCATCTGCTCTCTGTCCATTGATTCATCAATCATCCCTGAAATCTTGACATATCCGCCCAGCGGTACCCAACCCAATCCATACTCCGTTTCGCCTTTTCTAAATTTGAACAAAGAAAACCAGGGATCAAAAAACAGGTAAAACTTTTCCACTCTGGTTTTAAAAACCTTTGCCGCTATAAAGTGACCCAGTTCATGAACAATTACAAGAATAGACAAACTCAGCAATAACTGAGCAACTTTGTTAAAAATCTCCATCAGATAAAATTATTATTAAACATTAAAATCAAAAAATTACTTATGTGATAACTGAAAAATTTGCGCTTCAGCAACAGAAATCGTTTCAAGATGAGTTTCAGCCAAATCGGTATATGACGGTTTTTTGATAAAAGAAACTGTTTCCATGCAGTGTTCGTTGACTTCCGACATTTGTAAAAAACTAATCCTGTTTCCCAAAAAGGCAGAAACTGACGCTTCGTTGGCGGCGTTCAACGCACAAGGTGAATTGCCGCCCCTGCTAAGCGCAACGTAAGCAAGCTCAAGGTTGCGAAATATCTCTATGTCGGGAGGTTCAAAGGTTAACATGGGGTATTGCAGAAAATTGAACCGGGGAAATTCCGATTGAATCCGCTGGGGAAAAGCCATTGCATAGAGAATAGGAAGTCTCATATCAGGTAGTCCCATTTGTGCCTTCATTGATCCATCAATAAACTGCACTATTGAATGTATCACCGACTGTGGATGAATAATAACCTCAATCCTGGAGGGATCGAGATTAAAAAGCCAGCGGGCTTCAATCACTTCGAGTCCTTTATTCATCATCGAAGCTGAATCAACAGTGATCTTATGACCCATTTTCCAGTTAGGATGGTTCAAAGCATCTTCCCTCGTAACCTTTGCAAGGTGATGCCGTTTCATTCCCCTGAAAGGACCTCCGGAAGCAGTGAGATAGATTTTTTCAACTGCGCGAGGATCTTCTCCCGCGAGACACTGAAAAATAGCCGAATGTTCAGAATCAACGGGAATAACCATTACGTTTTTCCTGCGCGCTGCCGTCATTACTAACTCACCGGCAATTACAAGACTTTCCTTATTCGCCAGGGCAACATGTTTTCCCGACTCAATGGCGCTGAGCGTAGGATTAAGTCCGGCATATCCTACAAGAGCTATTAATACCAGGTCAATGGTATCCATTTCAACGATTTGTGAAATAGCCTCTTC
The DNA here is from genome assembly GCA_026391715.1 of Bacteroidota bacterium. Lineage (GTDB taxonomy): Bacteria > Bacteroidota > Bacteroidia > Bacteroidales > FEN-979 > CAIVAT01. The sequence goes on along the minus strand of JAPLDO010000164.1, from coordinate 16,093 downwards.
GCCTGCATAGACTTTTACAGGAAGTAATTTTAAAGCCTCAGCAACCTTTGAATAATGTTCATTATTGCCGATCACAACCGCGTTAGGACTAAATTCAATTGCCTGGCTTATCAGCAATTCATAATTTGATTGGGCAGTAAGTACCTCCACCTCAAAAAGATCAGGATGAGCGGATACAACTTTCAACGCCTGCGTGCCGATACTACCGGTGGAACCCAGGATGGCAATATTCTTTTTCAAAGGTTTGTCATGGGAATTAAAAAGTGATATAATCTTTTGGATTTACGGGACTGCCGTCATTCCAAAGTTCAAAATGAAGATGTGGTCCTGTTGAAAGTTCGCCGGTTTCACCAACGATGGCAATCGGTTCGCCTGCGCTCACAATATCGCCTGCTTTTTTAAGGATTGCCGAATTATGCTTATATATCGAAATAAGGTTGCCGGCGTGTTGCACCGAGATTACAAACCCGTTTTCAAGTGTCCAGTTTGTAAAAATAACCGTTCCATCAAGAACAGCTTTCACGGCTTCGTTTTGTTTTGAAACGATGTCAACCCCATAATGCTTACTGGCGAAGTCAAAATTATTGGTGACAACTCCTTTGAGTGGCGTAAAAAATAACAACCCGCCGATTGAAGTTTTTTTTACAGTGGAAGTTTCTCTTGAATCCAGCCGGTTTAGATTATACCTGCTTTGGTTATCAATCTCCTCGCGTAATAACGAATCTTCTTCCGACCGTTTAAGTTTAATTTTATCGTACCGTTTCATCGTATCCCTTACGAGCGGCTTTTGATCCGAAAGGTCTTTCCCTGAAATTACATCCTTTATATTCTGCATAAACCTTTCTTTCATGGCAAGAAGATGCTCTATCGAATCTGTTCTTGCCTGAAGCTGGTATAATTTTTTGGTCAGTCCTACGTTGGTGTAACCAGGAATATATTCGCGAAGGGGCGTAAAAGCAATTAGAATTGAAGTAAGGAAAATGAGTATAATAGTAAGGGTTCCAAGCGCAACAAATACATTAAGCCTTGAAAGTCTGAATGTAAATCGCTCTTCAAGGGTATCGTCGGTTATGAACACCAGGCGATACTTGCTGCGCAACTTGTCAATCCATTTTCGTTTTTTTTTATCTTTTCGATCCAAAATCTGGGATTAAACACTGTTTTTCAAAACGCTGCAAATATCGGAAAATTATGCCACACGACAAATCTTACTGTTATGCGGGTCTAATTCAAAAATTTAAAATATTTTTGTAAAATTAAAGTTAATACAATATTAAAAGAACCTGATGTTTTGAGATTGACGAAACGCTACTCCCTCGCCGCCATATTCCTGTTGATTTCGGGATTGTTTTTATTTAACGGGTGTTCCACCAAAAAAAACACCATGTTACGCCGGACTTATCACAACCTCACATCTCACTTTAACGTTTATTGGAATGGGATGGATAATATGCGGCAGGGTATTAAAGAGTACAAAGCAAGTTTGAAGGACAATTACTCGCTGGTTCTCCCTGTTTACAACTATGGCGATAAAGCATCGGGCGTTAAAATGGCGCAATATGCTGATATTGCTATAAAAAAAGCATCCAAAGCAATTAACAAACATTCCATGCCTTTCAACAGGAAAGAGTATGTTCGTTGGATTGACGATTGCTACATGCTTATCGGCAAAGCGCACTTTTACAAACAGGATTATCCGATGGCGCGGCGCACATTTGAGTTTGTTATCAAGACGTATAACTACAATGATATTAAATATGAAGCCATGCTTTGGGTTGCAAGGTCGAACAATCAGATTGGCGATTTCAATAAAGCCGAATCAATGCTCGACATGCTTCTCGGTAAGATGAATAAAGGAGAAGCGTCACAAAAATTCGAAACGGAAATTAATCTCGAATATGCCCAGTTACAAATTCTGAAAAAAAATTATGAATCGGCTATTCCATATCTTACCCGAGCGCTTGAATTGAATCCTCCTTCGAAAATGCGCACCCGCTGCAAATTTATCCTCGGTCAGATTTATCAACTTAATGGCGAAATTGACGAGGCTTCCCGCTATTTTCTGGAAGTCTTAAAAAAAGCGTCGGATTATGAAATGGAGTTTAATGCAAAAATTAATATTGCAGAATGTTATAATGCTAAAAGCGGGGACAGGGAATTTATCATCAAAAAGCTGACTAAAATGCTTAAAGATGACAAAAACACTGAATACCAGGATCAGATTTATTTTGCCCTTGCAAATATTGAGATGAAAGACGCCGATACTGCTGCAGCTATTGACTTATACAAGAAATCTGTTTCTGCCAGCGTTAAAAATAATTATCAGAAAGCTATATCGTCTTTGAGTTTGGCTGACATTTACTTTGAAAGCCGGAAATATCTCCAGGCTCAGTTATATTACGACTCTACGCTACAGTTTCTTCCTAAGGACTACGCAAATTATAAGGAGCTGTCGCAGAGAACTTCAACGCTTACCGACCTCGTTAAAAACCTTCAGGTTATTTACCGGCAGGATAGTTTGCAGGCTCTGGCTGGGATGTCGGAGGATAAACGCAATAAAGTGATTGATAAAATCATCGCTGATTTGGCTGAAGCCGAAAGAAAAAAGCAGATGGATGAGCAAAAAAGAGTTGCAAATCAATCTCTTTTTGGACAGAATACCGGTCAGGAGCAGCAAGCTATCGGATCGAAGGAAGGTCGTTGGTATTTTTATAATCCCACTATCATGGCAAGCGGATTTTCAACATTCAGGCGTAAATGGGGGCAACGAAAGTTAGAGGATAACTGGTTCCTGACAGATAAAACTGTGGCAGCGTTTTCAGAGGAACAACCTGCCGGCGAGGATACTACCGGAGCTTCAACCGACACTACAAAGAATGGGAAAAAGGGACTTGCCAAATCAAAAAATCCGAAAGAAAGAGCCTACTACCTGCCTGATATTCCAGTTACAAAGGAAAAAATTCAGGCGTCAAACGATATGATTATCGAAGCCTATTATCAGGCAGGATTTATTTTTGTGGAAGGACTTGGCGATTACAGTAATTCTATTGAAACGTTCGAAAAATTGCTCGACCGTTTCCCCGACAACAAATACAAGATGCAATCGGCTTACGAATTATGTATGCTATATAAACATCTGCAGAATGACCCCAAAAGCGACTTCTTCAAAAATCAGATTTTAACGCTTTATCCGCAGAGTGATTATGCGAAATTGCTTGTAAATCCCGACTATTACAAGGAAATCAACTCAAGGCAATCAGAGGCGGCGAGACTTTACAACGACACATATAAAGCCTTTACAAACCAGCAGTATTATATGGTGATAAACAATGGAGACATAGCGCGGACACGATTCAAAACCGACTCGGTTCTTATGCCGAAATTTGATTACCTTCGGGCTCTTGAAATTGGCAAAATTGAAATTGTTGACTCTCTCGTTGTCGCCATGAATAAAATCATTACTGATTATCCTAAAAGCAAAGTGAGACCTTTAGCCGAAAATGTACTTGCATTTCTGGGACCTAAGAAAAACTCAAGCGGAGTAACAATCGGAAAAGACTCATCTTCGGTTGCTCCGGTAGCGACAGAACTCTATAAATTTGATCCTAACGCGGTGCATTTTTATATTTTGATTGTCAACGATAACCTGGTTGATGTTGAGGCTTTGAAGGTAAAATTATCAGATTATAATAGTAAATATCACGACCTTGAAAATCTGATGGTGAACAGCCTCGTGCTTGATGAAGGGCGCCAGATGATAACTGTGAACAATTTCGACAATAGCAGTAAGGCGTTAACTTACATTCTTGGTATCCGCGACAGCAAATATATTTTCACCAAGTTGCAAAACGCGGGTGAATACTACGATTTTGTTATCTCAGTTGAAAATTACCCGGTTTTTTACAGAAATAAGGACATTACTCAATATCTTCGCTTCTTTGAAAAATATTATCCGATTCAAAAATAGTTTGGTCATGTCAAAAAACAGAGAACCAGAAATTCCTTCGATAAATATCCTGGGACCCGGAGCCATTGTTAAGGGTGAAATTCAGGTGAACGGAGATTTCCGCATTGATGGTACGCTCAACGGCTCCATATATTGCAAAGGAAAAATTGTTGTTGGCCCCACAGGTAAAATTGAGGGTGATATCCAATGTCAGAATGCTGATTTTTCGGGAGAAGTAAAAGCTTCTGTCAGAGTTACGGAGCTCCTGACCCTTAAAGAAACCGCAAGGTATAGCGGCGAAATGATAACAGGTAAACTTGCTATCGAGCCTGGCGCTCAGTTCTCTGGAACTTGCGCTATGGAACAAGGCGGGGCGAAGGAGATAAAATTTTTAGAAAATCTGAATGAAACCTGAACCCGGGAAAAATCTTAACGATTATGCCCGGTACTCGGGAATGGCATTTCAAATGCTCGCAATCATCCTGCTGGGCGTTTTTGCCGGCTGGAAAGCCGATCAATGGTTGAACTCAAAACCGGTTTTTACTGTTATCCTTTCGCTGATTTCTGTTATTCTCGCAATATACTTTGTTACGCGGGACCTTTTGCGTAAATAATCGTTGGTAATTCTAATCCAAACAAGATTTAATGTATATAAAATTCCTCCGCCAACTATTATATTTTTCCGCTGCCGCAGGCACAGTTGCAGCTCTTCTGTCATTTATTCTGCCGCAACAATATATTTCACCAGCGCTACCTTTTCTGTTTTTGTTTTTCATCTCCGCTTCATTACTATCGTTCTTCTTTCTGCTTAAATCAACGGGAAAACGTTTAATCAGATTTGTCAATGCTTTTCTGTTGACCATCCTCCTCAAACTAATTCTTTATATTGGGGTAATGGTTGCTTACGCTTTGTTAAACCGCACTGACGCTGTTCCATTTCTTGTCAGTTTCTTTATCCTTTACCTGATTTACATGGTATTCGAAACTGTTTTCATTATAAAGTACAGTCGGAATCCCAATAAAGAATCAGATTAGGATGACCTGTAGCGGTTCACATAATTGATTACCTTTGTTTATTGATTCGTCGAAAATGGCTCATATTATACGCAGGGAACATTTCAGCGCCGCTCACAGGCTGTACTTACCGGAATATTCGGATGCTGAAAATTTTGAGGTTTTTGGCAAATGTTCCAATCCAAACTGGCATGGTCACAACTACATTCTTTATGTTACAATCAAAGGAAATGTGGATCCGAAAACAGGACTGATAATTCATCTGCGTCATGTAAGCAGACTGATTGATGAAAAAATATTGCAAAAGGTTGATCATAAAAATCTAAACCTGGAAGTAGATTTCCTTCGGGGAAAGGTTCCCACAAGTGAAAATGTTGCCATCGGCATCTGGAATGAACTTGCAGATGAAATCAGAATACTGGGCGGCGCGCTTTACTGTGTAAGGCTTGAGCAGTCTGAAAACAACATCATTGAATACTACGGGGACTGAATAAATACCAACCAATTTATGACAAAAATAAATGCGAATTACGAAAGGTTTGAAGAATTCAATGAAAAAGCGACTGAGGAACTGAGTTTTCATTACAAGGAGATTCTTAGGCTGATTGGCGAAAACCCCGACCGTGAAGGCTTGGAAAGAACGCCATTGCGCGTTGCCAAAGCCATTCAGTTTTTCACTCAGGGATATTCCATTGACCCCAAAGAGATTCTCAATTCAGCCAAATTCAGAGAAGACTACAGGGAAATGGTTATCGTAAAAGACATTGAAATCTACTCCATGTGCGAACACCACATGGTTCCGTTTATCGGGAAAGCTCATGTTGCCTATATTCCAGATAAATACATCACAGGGTTAAGTAAAATTGCCAGGGTGGTTGATATTTATGCCCGTCGCCTTCAGGTTCAGGAACGGCTGACAATGCAGATCAAAGATGCCATCAATGAAACATTGAAACCCCTCGGCGTGGCAGTTGTGATTGAGGCACAACATTTGTGTATGGCTATGCGCGGCGTTCAGAAACAAAATTCAGTTACAACCACTTCCGATTTTGTAGGAGCCTTTGAACGGGATAAAACCAGGGCTGAGTTTTTGCACCTGATTAGCACCAAACTTCATTGAATGGATTGAAAAGATTGAAAAGATTGAAAAGATTGAATTGCCAATGGTCAGTGCGAATTGAATAAAATGATTTGATGATTTTAAATTTATTTAATAATTGTTTAAAAAACAGGAGGATAAATTATGTTTGAAAATGCAAATAACGGAGGGTTTTATGCAGCAAAACAGGGTTCACAGGATGTAACCGTTGCCAAAACATTTATGACGCAGGTTTTCGGATGGATGACAATGGCAATGTTTGTAACAGCAGTTACGGCATATTGGTTTGCTTCCACTCCGTCGTTGATGACCAGCCTGTTTAATTATGAAACCGGAGGGATGTCCGGTCTCGGCTGGGTTGTCACCCTCGCTCCTATAGGCTTCGTTCTTTTAATGTCATTCGGATTTCAAAAACTATCGCCTGCCGTTTTGACGCTTTTATTTGTCGCTTTTGCGGTTTTAATGGGAATGAGCCTGAGTTTTGTCCTATACGTTTATACCGCAGGATCAGTTTTTAAAACATTTGCAGTAACAGCTCTCATGTTTGGCGTTATGGCAGTTACCGGATATACCACCAAAACCGATCTTACAAAATTCGGGTCCATCATGATGATGGGTTTAGTTGGACTAATGATTGCGATGTTGGTTAATTTTTTCATGAAAAGCAGCATGATGGATTACATAATTAGTATCATTGGCGTACTGATTTTTACCGGACTAACCGCTTATGATGTACAAAGGCTGAAGAATATGGGCAGTGGAATCGGCGCATCCGGCGAAGATAATGTAAGAAAATTAAGCATACTTGGAGCGCTTACACTTTATCTCGACTTTATTAACCTGTTCATCTTCCTGCTGAGATTTCTCGGAGACAGAAAATAAAAGCGAGGCGCCAAAACTTACTAACTTACCAACTTACCAACTTACCAACTAAATGAAAGCTTACGTATTCCCAGGGCAGGGCGCCCAATTTTCAGGTATGGGAAAAGATCTTTATGATAACTCCATACTTGCCAAGGAAATGTTTGAGAAAGCAAATGAAATTCTCGGATTTCGGATTACCGACCTGATGTTTAGCGGAACTGATGAAGATCTCCGTCAGACAAAAGTCACCCAACCTGCCATTTTTCTTCATTCTGTAATTCTTGCCGCCACCCTCGGAGCTGATTTCAAACCGGATATGGTTGCAGGACATTCACTTGGAGAATTTTCTGCGCTTGTTGCAGCTAAAGCTTTGTCGTTTGAAGATGGGCTTCGCCTTGTTTCTGTCCGGGCTCAGGCAATGCAAAAGGCATGCGAAAAAGAGCCTTCAACCATGGCAGCCATTATCGGACTTGATGATTTAAAGGTTGAGGAAATATGCAATTCCATTGAGGAGGTGGTAGCCCCCGCTAATTATAACTATCCGGGTCAACTGGTAATATCGGGCAGCATTAAGGGTGTTGAAATTGCCTGCGCTCAATTAAAAGCCGCCGGAGCAAAAAGAGCGTTGCCGCTTAAAGTGGGAGGAGCTTTTCATTCACCATTGATGGAACCGGCAAAAGCGGAACTTGCAGAAGCAATCCACGCTACCAATTTCAGCGTGCCAGTCTGTCCGGTTTATCAGAATGTAACAGCCGAAAAGGTAACCGATCCACAGCAGATCAAAATGAATCTTATTGCCCAACTAACAGCGCCGGTGCAGTGGTCAAAGATAATCCAACATATAATTGCCGATGGTGGCAACGTTTTCATTGAAGTTGGTCCGGGAAACGCTCTTCAGGGAATGATCTCGAAGATTGGGAAAGATGTGACTGTTTCGGGGGTTTAATGAAACGGATTGGTTAATGACTACTTTACGATAGAAGTTTCTACCTCATCATCGTTTTACGTACTGATTGTCATAGTATTTCTGATAATCGCCGGATGTGATATTTTTCATCCATTTTTCATTGGCGAGATACCAATCAACTGTTTTTTCAAGACCTTCGGCAAACTGAAGGCTTGGTTTCCATCCAAGTTCTTTCTGAATTTTACCTGAATCAATGGCATAACGCAGGTCGTGCCCAGCCCTGTCCTTTACATAAGTTATCAGGTTTTCGGATGTACCTGGCAACCGGTTCAGTTTCCTGTCCATTATTTCACACAACAACTTGATAAGGTCAATGTTTTTCCATTCATTATGACCGCCGATGTTGTATGTTTCTCCGATTTTCGCCTCATGATAAATAAGATCAATGGCAGCGGCATGATCTTCCACAAATAACCAATCGCGGATATTCTCACCCTTCCCGTAAACAGGGATTGGTTTATTATTCCTGATATTGTTGATAGCGAGGGGTACAAGTTTCTCAGGGAACTGATAAGGACCGTAATTATTGGAACAGTTAGATATAACTACCGGAAGTCCATAAGTATGATGATACGCCCTTACCAGGTGGTCGGAACTGGCTTTTGAAGCAGAATAGGGACTTCTGGGGTCATAAGCTGTATTTTCAAAGAAAAACCCGGTTGCGCCAAGCGATCCATAAACTTCGTCGGTAGAGATATGGTAAAACTTTTGCCCATTGAAATCGCTCCACACCTGACGGGCAGCGTTCAGCAGGTTAACCGTTCCCACAATGTTTGCAAAAATAAACTCCATCGGACTGCTTATCGAGCGGTCAACATGAGATTCTGCTGCGAGGTGGATCACTGCGTCGAAGCGGAATTTATCAAAAATCATCTTCATCAGTTCGCCGTCGGTAATATCTGCTTTGACAAACTCATAATTTGGAGCATTTTCAATGTCAATCAGATTTGCCAGATTACCGGCATAAGTTAAATTATCGAGGTTGACGATTTTGTAGCCGGGGTATTTGTTTACAAACAGCCGCACAACATGCGAACCAATGAACCCTGCGCCACCTGTGATTAGGATTGTTTTCATAATATTTTTCTTTTAAATAGGATTCTAAAGTAGTAAAAATTTCGCTATTCCGCTATTTCTTTTCAGCGAGCGCCTTTTCCCACTTCCATGCCGAAACAGTCATTTCGTCCAATGTTTTCTCAGCTTTCCAACCCAATGTAAGGTTTGCAAATTCGGTATCAGCCCACACCTGTTCGATATCTCCCGGTCGTCGTTCTTTGATTTCATAGTTGAGTTTTACTCCCGACATCCGCTCGAATGATTGGATAACCTCCAGAACCGAAAATCCGTTTCCAGTTCCCAGGTTGAAAACTTCAACCTTTTTTTCGGATTTATGTCCTGTTAATCGTTCCACTGCGATTACATGAGCTTTTGCAAGATCAACAACATGAATATAATCGCGAATTGCCGTGCCGTCAGGCGTACTGTAATCGTTCCCCCAAACCCGCAAGAAGGGACGAATCCCTATGGCAGTTTGCGTAATGTAAGGCATCAGGCAATTTGGAACTCCGAGCGGCAACTCGCCAATGATAGCGCTTTCGTGCGCGCCGATTGGATTAAAGTAACGTAACAGAATAGCGTGAATGTTAAAACCAGAGCTGGTATCGGTAATGATCTCTTCTGATATCTGCTTTGTATTTCCATACGGGGAGGCAGCTTTCTGAATGGGAGTATCTTCGCGTGCAGGAAGAGACTCAGGTTGTCCATAAACAGTGCATGACGATGAGAAAACGATATTGGCGATACCATTGTCAATCATACCCTGTAAGATATTCATCAATGAAACCAGGTTGTTTCGGTAATATTTCAACGGCAAATCCACTGATTCACCCACAGCCTTGAAAGCTGCAAAATGAATAATGGCGCAAATGTCGGAATGTTTAGCGAAAAAGGAAGCCGTTTTCAGAGGATCAGTAAGGTCGAAATTTTCAAACAACGGCTTTTTTCCGGTAATTTTTGCAATATTATCAAGTACCTCAATGGATGAGTTGGACAAATTGTCAACAATAATTACTTCATATCCTTTTGACTGAAGTTCAACCACGGTGTGTGAACCGATGTAGCCGGTGCCGCCTGTTACTAATATTTTCATATTTGATTGTATAACGATAAATATCCGGTTCGGATAAATAGCCCGGCTAATTTATGATAAATTATTAAAAATCCTATTGAAAAACTAAATATTTCCTATTGTCTTCAGCAAAGGATGATAATCCCCTTGAAGACCGATTGGTTCGCCATTGCGGATTTTGTAAACAATATTGATGCTTTGGCGGGCATCTTTTAATCCAAACCCACGACCAGCAATTATTTCCTTATAAACTTGGGTATGCAGGTCTGTAAAACCGTCGCTAAATTCAATCTCCCTCTCGCCCATGGTCAGGGAGCGGTATGTTCTTTTTCCCGTTTGCCTGATTTCAGCCGGAATATCGTTATAATCAATGCTTAAAAACCACCGAATATTGGCATGTTCGAGTTTCAGCAAACCAGCGGCTTTGTTTGGCTTTAAAATATGAACAAAACTCTCATTAACATTTCCGAATATCCAGGTAAGCATATCAAAGAAATGAACCCCGATATTTGTTGCGATACCTCCCGATTTTTCAATATCACCTTTCCATGACCGGAAGTACCAGTTTCCGCGCGATGTTATATATGTAAGATCAAGATCATATACTTTATCCCTGGGCCCGTTATGAATTTCATCGCGGAGCGCTTTGATGGAAGGATGCAGACGCAACTGGAGAATTGTAAAAACCTGTTTTTCGGTCTCTTTCTGAATTTCCAGCAAAGCGTCAAGATTCCATGGGTTCAGCACAATAGGTTTTTCGCAAATTGCATGAGATTCATTTCTGAGGGCTAATCGAATATGAGAGTCGTGCATATAGTTAGGTGAACATATACTCACAAAATCAACTTTAAGGTCGTCGAGCCGCTTTTTTAAATGACCCATTCTGCGAAGTTTATCGAGATGCCGGTCAAACCGTTCGCTATTCCGTGTTCATCAAAATGGAGCCTGTGTCCGAATTCGCTCATCCAGCCAACCTGCCGACCAGGATTTCCTACCACGAGAGCAAAAGCAGGAACATTTTTAGTTATTACAGCGCCAGCGCCGATAAAAGCAAACTCACCGATCTCATTACCACAAACTATGGTGGCGTTGGCGCCAATTGAAGCGCCTCGCCTGACCAGCGTTGTTAAATATTGATCGCGGCGAAGTATATGACTTCTGGGGTTAATAACGTTAGTAAACACCATAGATGGACCGAGAAAGACGTCATCCTCACAAATAACCCCGGTATAGATAGAAACGTTGTTCTGAACTTTGACATTTCTTCCCAGTATTACATCCGGAGAAACCACCACGTTTTGTCCAAGATTACAATTTTCGCCAATTACACAGCCCTTCATAATGTGTGTAAAATGCCATATTTTGGCGCCGTTTCCAATCCGGCAACCTTCATCTATAACTGCGGTTTCATGCGCAAAATATCCAGTTTCCATAATCAGCGGTTTAAAAATTCAAGTACGCTATTTGTAATAAAGGTCAATTGTTCCAGATCCAGCTCGGTATGCATCGGCAGTGAGAAAACGGTTTCACAAAGATGTTCAGTTACCGGAAAATCTCCGGGTTTGTACCGGGGATCAATATATGCTTTTTGTAAATGAAGGGGAACCGGGTAGTAGATCATTGCCGGAATTTCACGCGCGCCAAGGAATTCTATCAGGGCTTTCCGGTCAACATTGTTTGTGACGAGTGTATATTGATGAAAAACATGATTTGATTTCTCATAACGGACAGGCGTTTTCAGTTTTGGATGATTTGCAAAAGCCATGTCGTAAAAACCGGCGGCTTCGCGACGTTTAGCAGCATATTCATCCAGACGACCCAGTTTCACTTTAAGAATTGCAGCCTGTATGCTGTCGAGCCGCGAGTTGACGCCAACATAATCATGGTAATACCTTACTACCATTCCATGATTTACTACAACGCGCATTTGTCTGGCAAGTTCGTCGTCATTAGTGAAAATTGCGCCGCCATCTCCGTAACATCCAAGGTTTTTTGAGGGGAAAAAAGATGTACACCCAATATGCCCTATCGTTCCTGCTTTCTTCCGGCTGCCGTCATTAAATATATAATCGGCGCCGATTGCCTGACAATTATCTTCCACTACAAAGAGATTATGCCTGGCGGCAATTTCCATGATCTCTTCCATTGGGGCAACCTGTCCGAAAAGATGAACGGGAACGATTGCTTTTGTTTTCGGTGTTATAGCGCGCTCGATGGCTTTCGGATCAATATTAAATGTATATGGATCTACTTCCACCAACACAGGCTTCAAACGCAATAAAGCAATAACTTCCGCAGTTGCAATAAAGGTGAACGAAGCGGTAATTACCTCATCGCCTGGTTGTAGCCCAAGAGACATCATTGAAACCTGAAGCGCGTCGGTGCCGTTTGCACACGGAATCACATGTTTCACTCCGAGGTATTTTTCCAGTTCTTTCTGAAAGGCGCTTACCACAGGTCCGTTAATAAACGAGCAGGAATCAATCACATCCTGTATTCCCTGATCAATTTCACTTTTAATTTTCAGGTATTGACTCCGCAGGTCAACCATTTGGATTTTTTTCATCACGGCAGATTATTTGAGTTAATAAAAATTTCGGCAAAGTTATATAATAAATCCACCCATATCGAACACCTTCCATCCATTGCCGGTTCTTTTAACAAAATTGGGATGTTTACCCGAAAACCCTGAAAAGTCTAACCAATACGATTTGGGAAACAAGTCGGCAGGTTACATTGGTGAAACATCCTTATCAGCAAAGCCAACAAAATCATCGAATTTTTCATACTTTTGGTCTTTTACCTCATGATCAAATAAAACATAGAAAATGAAAAAATTTGCAGTAATTCTTGCCGGATGCGGCGTATATGACGGCGCCGAAATCCAGGAAGCAGTTTTAACTCTACTTGCCATTGACAAGGCGGGGGCATCCTATCAGTGTTTCGCTCCCGATATCAAGCAACATCAAGTTATTAATCATCTTACAGGGGTTGAGACGCCCGAATCCCGGAATGTTCTAATAGAAGCGGCGAGGATAGCGCGGGGCAATATCAAACCCTTAGCCCTATTTGAGGCTATAAATTTTGATGCGCTGATTTTTCCCGGCGGTTTTGGCGCCGCAAAGAACCTTTGCGACTGGGCTTTCAAAGGTGACAATTGCACTGTGATTGCTGATGTTGAAAACGCGGTGAATTCTATGTTTAAAGCCGGTAAACCGATCGGCGCAATGTGCATTGCCCCTGTGATTCTTGCAAAATTGTTTCAGGACGCTTCTCTCACAACCGGTCAGGATCCAGCCTCTGCCGGATTTATTGAAAAGATGGGAAATAAATCTGTTTCAACCAATCATGGGGAAGTAATTGTTGATGCAGAAAGAAAATTGTTTACGACTCCATGTTATATGCTGGATGGCGCCATCAGTCAGATTGCTGAGGGAACTGATAATATTGTAAGGGAAATGATAAAAGCGATGATGGATTCAGAATAATCTCCTTTATTTGATTGTTATTAGTTTCCGCGTTATAATTCCCGAAAGTGAAGTAAATTTTAACAAGTAAATCCCTGGTTCGGAATCCGGGATGCCGGACAAGTTAAATTCAACCTCGTAAGCGCCTGGCTTGAGAAACCTGTCAACAAGCGTATGGATTCTGATTCCCTGATAATTATAAATCTCAAGTTTAACGCTCCCGGCAGTTTTCACATTGTAAACGATTGTAGTAGATACAGAAAATGGATTCGGGTAGTTTATGAGCGTATTGCCATCATCGGTTTTTATCGGATAAACCCCTGTGATGGGCGAACAGGGTTCGAATTGAACGCCATCAACCCATAGTGTGAACCCATAGTCCCAGGTATCGGCATGGATCTCAACATAATTTACCTGATCCAGCGACATAGCGCCCGAAACCGACCTTGAGAACTGTGAATTTCCTGACAATGGCATTTTATACTGTTTCCACACAAGGTTTGCAGTATTTAAGAGTGTTGGCGAGGCAGTGTATTTGTAATAATTTCCGTGATCATCGCCAATCCTTATGGAGAAGAACTGAAAGCCATACTGAGGTTGTTTAATTGTTCGAACCCAGAAATAAAGGGTGTCAATGTCGGAGAGTAACCATCGCGACAAAGAATCCCCGGAAGGGCGGTAATTCAGGGCAAGGTCATATCCACGGCTTGTGATTAATTTGACTGACGCCGCGCCAACCTTCTTCTCTGTGTAGTCAAAATAAACGGAATCAGGTATCTTTACTGTAGCCGGATAGCCTGTTTCGGGATAAGCATACCACAATGAAGCCGGTTCAGCCATGTCGCAAGGCGACAAGGTTTGCCACAGTACAGGTGAACCAGGCGTTGCTGGTTGCCAGGTTACTTCGCCCTTGGCGGCGTTATTGTGTTTATCGTATATTTTTGCGCTGATAAGTGCAGTATCTGAGGGGAAAAAGAGATTTCCCGGAGCATATTTTGCGTTTGCCGAATTGTTATAAATATGGTAACCTGTTGGCATCCGGAAGGTATTCGCAGTTATTGTATCGCTGGTGGAAGCGCCTTCGAGGAAGAGGCTGGCTTGCTGGTTGTAATTGAATTCATTGTTGTTAATCAGGGCGTGTTTGGTATTGATAGATGATACCGCCTTGGTATTTCCCTCAAAAATATTGTTATGGATTGGATAATCCTGTGAGTGAAAACTGGTGTAACCAGTAGCTGGCGAGCCTTCCCACAATTCTATCCCGATCGGGTTATTCTTTATCAGGTTGTTGGAAATGGTATTATTGAATCCGCGATCAACTGCAAGTCCCGATTGGTAGTTCCCGATAATCTCGTTGCTGTCAACCACCGAGTTGAACGAATACCCAAGCCATAATCCGTAGTGGCTGTAGTTGCATTTATTGTGTTTATAAACATTGCCATCGGCGAATGTAGCTTCAATGGCATTGTGGGGAGAATAGGAACATTCGTTGTAGGCAAAGTAGTTATTGTTTGGAATGTTTGATTGTTGGTATTGCCCCAGGAACACGCCATCGCCGGACCAGGATAGGTCGTTGTACTCCACCCGGTTTTCATTGGAGATGATCAACAGAATCGCCGCGCAATCGCTTGGATCAGTAAGCGGACGGTTTACATGGGAGCAATTGTTTTGATATATATTGCAGCTATCGGTCCAGAACATCCTAATGCCGTAAGAGGTATTCCAGGAGAAATCGTTGTTGTGAATATTAATACTGTCGCAATGATAGAGTGCAACTCCGTCATTCTGCTTCGTCATTATATTGTTGTAAATATTAGCCGACCTGCACTGGTACATCATCACCCCGCCACCGAGCGCCTGGGTATAGTTTGCCCATACATCAATCCATCCGGCTGAGTCAACCTTGTTCCAGCAAAATACATTACCGTTAATGTTTATGTGATCGGAATTCATTATATGCACTGCGTATTTGTACCCGAAAACTGAATCGAAATTTTTTATTACAATGTTGTGGGCATTTGTGATCTTGATCATATAACCAACTTTTCCGACGCCGTTAACATGGCAACTGTCCCCGTCGAGAACAACATTCTGCACGCCATTTATCTGAATCACTCCATCGGCAGGGGAATCGGAAAATTCATAATTTCCAGCAACGAACTTGATATTCGAGAAGCTGTTAATGACCATGTTATTGGTGATGGGGATGTAAGTTTGTGAAATTGATGAAACAGCGAACATAGCAAACAAGCAAAATGTAAACACGATTTTCATAAAAAGTGGTTTTAATGATAGAAACGGTTAATATTACCAAAGAGATTTCTCTATGCAAACATAGAGAATAATCTTGATTAATGCACTCTCCGCATAAAAACCAGCCAAATTTTGCGGAGGATGTTGAACGAAGTAAGAGCATACTTTAATATCAGCGCTTGATCACATAATTGTTTGCCGTGATGTCTAATATTCCTCCGCAGGAATTTTTCAAGAGCCTCCATTGTATCAATACTATACCCATATAATTTATTAGAAAAAATTGGCAGACATGGTTTTGAACCGAAGTAAGGTAGGTCAGAGTATTTGTGAGAATAATCGTGTGCAAATGAAA